>JAMOVF010000167.1 GCA_027061625.1 Deltaproteobacteria bacterium | reverse complement strand
TCCGGAAATACCGTCCTTCCCAGACAACTGTGCAGGCATGGGGCAATCTTACAAAGCTTTTAGCAAAATATAGACCTGAGGAAGTAGTGGTTATACTGGACAGTCCAATGTCCCAAAGCGGAGAGCTGGCGAGTATGATAAGAAACTGGCTTGGTGAAGCAAATCTGAGAACAAAGGTAATGCTATCTAAGACCCCGGAAAGCTCAATGCTGGCCATAAAAGGCATCCATTGCAGCGCCGACTCTTTCATATTGGATAAAGCTGCCCATATTTTTGACCTTGCAGGCCATATAATAAAAAGACGCATGAAGAACCTAAAGATATTACAGGCCAATGCCTTGACCAGACAGCTTCCAGCAGAGTAACAATAACGCCATGCGAGGTTTATTTGCAGTAATAGTCACAATCAGCACTTTCCTTGTATTGGCTGCTATAGCCATAACCATAGGAATCTTTTCCAAATCAACCGCCTTCCCCCGGAAGCTTGAAAAACTTTGGATATGGTTTGTGGTAAAGAGCGGCGGTTTGAAAATAAGGACCGAAGGCGCTGAAAATGTACCCCGAGACCAAGCCGTGGTCTTTGCCTGTAACCATTCAAGCCAGCTGGATATACCAGTGCTTTACTTTGCCCTTCCTGTGCCTTTTTGTTTTCTTGTAAAGAAAGAGCTTTTCAAAATTCCCCTGTTTGGAACTACCCTTAGACAGATGGGCCACATTCCTGTGAATAGATCAGGTGGCAAGGCAGCCCTGAAAAGCCTTAAAAAAGCAGCAGAGAGCATAAAAAAAGGCACTTCAATCGTGGTATTTCCTGAAGGCACCCGTAGTCCCACAGGCAAACTTCAGGAATTCAAACCAGGCGTTATAATGATCGCCTTATTTGCAGAAAGCCCAGTTATTCCAGTAGCAATATGCGGTACTTACAAAGCCCTGCCCAAGGGGAAACTTCTTATAAAGCCTACGGAAATAACGGTAAAAATCGGCAAACCAATTGATACAGTCATAGATGGAAAACGGAGAGATAAAGAAGAATTGACTAAAGAAATCGAAAAAAAAGTGGCAGAGCTTTTGTGCCAAGACTAATCTTGGCCTGGGCCCTGCGCCTTGGCGCAAGGCCCAAAATTTATGTCATTTATATCTCAATTTCCTGCCATTTCACTTTGATATTCTTTAGCAGTTCTACTCCTTCAAGCAGTAACTTACCGGCAGTTGTGATCTTTTCCGCCTTAACATAAAAGAATGTCCGCAATGAATTAACAGTTTCATTAAACATTTCCGTATCAAGCAGGCACTCTCGCTCAGCGGCCTTCCAATCAATCCTGTTATTATCATCTGTATGTTTAATGGCAACAGCCAGCACCCGCAGCATATGGGGCGTTACATGGAATTTCGCCCCTGGCGGCACTACAGACATAGCCCTTTTAAAGCGCTCTCCAGGCTGAGTTATCCTATAAAGTCCACCAGGCAAAAGATCCAGCAGCCCATTTGCCACAAGCTGTCCAAGGGCTCTTTGTACAGATTTCTCTTCTTCTGGCTTAAATTTTTTCAAAATACCCTGCTCAAAAGCTCCCTTTTTAAAAGATATCATGTGCAGAACCGCTCTTTGCATCCCATCAACTACAGGCATACGGTCAATTGAAGAAGCAATCTTTGCAAACAAACGCCCTGACTTGGTAGGATAACCTTTTCCCACAGTCCTATAGTGCTCTGCTTCTTCAACCCAGCGGTCACCTGGAGAGATATGCTCCATGCGCGTGGTTGTTATGGCAATTACTGACTTTGAAGTTATAGCAGCAAGGTCATTTTCCTTTCTATCAGCTAAAACCTCCTTGCCAAGATCTGTTAAATCATAGACCAACACTCCTTTTTCCGTGCGGTCAGAGCTAAGCAAACCGCAACTTTCAAGCAAATAAAGGCTATATGCATGGTCACATCCTTTGCTGCAAATCAATTCAAACTTCTCTTTAAGATTTTTATAAGATGGATAAATTTCTGGATTATCGTTATGTTTTTCCCACAACTCATCAATCAAATTCAACATTTTAAAATCATAAGAAGCAATATCAACTGCTGGATTGACAGTTATGGGACCTTCATAAAGAAGACTGGCAGCTTCACGCAAATGGATGCCTGCAGGCAACAATTCATTCTTATTGTCCATAGCCCCAATAATCATAAGCCTTTCTTTTACTTCACCAGCTTCTTGCGGATTCAGTAATGCCTGTAGCTCAACATCTGTAAGGGCAAAGTCAAAGGCTGCACCTTTTAAAAGCCCTGCCCTGATCTGCTGCCCTGGTCCAGTAAGGGAATATGTATTGCCTACAGGAGCAGAAAAAGCCAAAAGCCTCATAGCCTCTAGCTGGAAGATCTCTTCCTTGGTAAAAGGCAGCAGACTCTTTTTACCTGGACCAGGAGGAGTTTTTCTGAGTTTTTCAGCTAATGGCACAGAAATAAATATTTTAGGTGTTGAAATCTCATAAGCTTCTAATATCGACTCTGCAACAGGGAGCAATTTGCCATCCTTTGCCAATCCCCTCTTGGCCAGTTGTTCTTCAATTTCTGGCTGTTCGGAAATTTCCCCATGGGCAAACCTTGCAACCTCCAACATGGTAATAACCGCAGAGCCAATTATCTTGAATTCATCAGACCATTGTTCAGCCTCATCTGACTGCTGTAAGTTAGCTTTACACTCATCTATAGCTTCAAGCACCAAATGGCCGCTTTGAGTAAGCTCAAAAGCATTTTCTTCTTCCGTAAGCAGGCCGGTCATTTCCAAATGAGTCAAATATTCGATATCTTCTTCACTCAAAGAATCAAGTATCTTATCTAAACCAAGACCTTCCTCCCATTTATCCTTAACAAGTTTTAGCAACTTGTAGTGCCTATTTGTTACAATCATTTAAAACAGTCCTCCTTATTTCTATATCTTCTTTCAATTTCTATAACTCCCTTTTTCAGCTCCGTAAAAACCTAAGCACTTATTAATAACTGTCTAGGCATCCTAACAAATATAGAAATATTTTTAAAATAAAAACGTCATATTATTCAAACCTGCGCATATTTATACCTGGATATACCAGGCAATGCCTTACAATTGGGATATATTGTTGAACGTAATAGCCCGTTCCCATTCCTGGTGCTATTTGGTTGTTAAGTACAGGCATAGCAGGTTCTTGTGGCACTCACAAAAAATCAAATATCCTCTCCACTCAGCTTTAGTACAGTCAGCCTAAGAGATTCTACCACCATGGCCATACGGTCAAAATCAAGGGTCTCAGGCAAATCAGAGATGCGGTGATAGTGGGGATTCCTATAAAAGGCTGTGTCCGTAATCATGGCTGCCTTATAGCCGAATTTATAAAAAGACCAGTGGTCTGAAAGATCAGTGCCAATAACAAAGAATGGCGCACTCAGACTCTCTGTAGGTATAAGGCCTGCTTTCAAAAAAGCGGCCTTAATCTCTTCAGTAAAATTTTTGGACCAGATATTACCTACTATGCCAATGAAATTTCCTTTATCTGGATACACATATTGCATAAAAGGCAAGGGAAAGTGCTGGCTACCTGGCTTATCACTAAAATAGCCCAGCATTTCAAGGCTTATCATTCCATGCAGCTTTATCCTCCTTTTTTTCAGGAATTTTGCCAATTTATAGCTTCCCATATTCCTGGTCCTATAGCAGGGAGGCTCTTCTAGGGTAAAGGCGCAAAGCAGCAGATTGTCTGGAAAGTCTTTTCCAAGGCCCCTGGCAAGTTCAACGAGCCCGGCAATACCACTGGCATTGTCATCTGCACCAGGGCTTCCTGCAACAGTGTCATAATGGGCTCCAATTACCATCAGCTTTCCAGAAAACGGCTTCTCAAAGAGATTGCGTTTAGCAGCCAGGACATTCCAATAGACCTCTTGATTGTATGAAAATTCCTGGAACCAGACCTCAAGGCCAGTTTCATCAAACTTGCCGGCAATATAATCCCTTACTCTTTTAAGGAGATCAGGTCTGGAATATGGGCGCGGACCTATTGTCTTAGAAAGATAGTGTACAATTTGATAAAGAGAAGAACTATTACTACTCAATTGGCCTTATTATTTTTCCCCTCGGCTGTGACGTTGCTGCTCCCTTTGTCTTACTTGATCTATAATAAAGAGGGCTTGATCTTTATTAATACCCAATTTCTGCCGGTCTTCCTCTAGTTGGCCCATTTCCTCCTGAGTTAACTGACCATCATCATGCATCATCTGCTCTACTTCCAATTCAAAACGCTCACGCCGCAGCCGCAACTGCTCAGTAAAGCCTGAAGCAATAATACCAGCGGGCAGTGATACAAGCCCAACCCCTGCAATTGTAATAAAAGTGGCAAATATCTTACCATGAACTGTAATTGGCGTTACATCTCCATATCCCACAGTAGTAAGTGTTACAATAGCCCACCACATAGCCTTGGGTACTGATCCAAACGCAACAGGCTGTACTTCATGTTCAAAAATATAAATCCCTACTGAAGCAAAAATCAGAATTAT
>JAMOVF010000166.1 GCA_027061625.1 Deltaproteobacteria bacterium | reverse complement strand
GGAAGACAATTAAAGGCTATCTGATGGGGATAGGCCTGATACTCATAAGGGCCGCAATATCCTTTTGGCATTCCCTCCACAGGAGCTGTCTCGGCCCATTGCCTCACCTGATGTTCCAGTTCTGCAATTGCCTTTTGGCCAGTGCCTGAAACAGCCTGATAGGTGGAAACCACAATGCGCTTAATCTTGGCGTAATCATGGAGAGGTTTCAGCGCCACCACCATCTGTATGGTGGAACAGTTGGGATTGGCAATAATGCCCTTTGTTTTATATCCAGCTACAGCATGGGGATTGACCTCTGGCACCACAAGAGGCACTTCAGGGTCCATGCGCCAGGCGCTTGAATTGTCTATTACCACGGCTCCAGCCTTTGCAGCCGAAGGGGCATAATCAAGGCTTCTGCCGCCGCCGGCTGAAAAAAGGGCTATATCAATGTCTTTAAAAGAATCATGATCGAGCTTTCTCACTGTTACAGGCTCGCCTTTGAAATAGAGGGTCTTGCCTTCAGATCTGGCAGAGGCCAAAGGTCTCAGCTCAGCCACAGGGAAATCCCTTTCTTCCAGGACCTTCAACATGGTCTGCCCTACTGCTCCTGTGGCACCTGCTACTGCAACATTGAATTTACGGCCCATCTCTTTAAGACTCCTTTACATACTTAGCTACAAGGTCTCCAACTTCAGTGGTGGAATAACCCATCTTGCCAGCTGAAAGGCTTTTTAAATGTTTGCTGACCACTGTCTTGACTGCATCTTCAACGGTCTTGGCAGCTTCTTCTTCCCCGAGATAGTCGAGCATCATCTGGCCTGCACAGATTGCTGCCATAGGGTTGATAACATTTTTACCTGTATATTTTGGGGCAGATCCACCGATTGGCTCAAACATGGATACACCTTCAGGGTTTATATTGCCGCCAGCGGCAATACCCATTCCGCCTTGAATCATGGCTCCAAGGTCGGTGATTATGTCCCCAAACATATTGTCTGTAACGATTACATCAAACCATTCCGGATTTTTGACCATCCACATAGTGGTTGCATCCACATGGGCATAATCGGTTTCAATGTCTGGGTATTCCTTGGCCACTTCATGGAAAGTACGCTCCCATAAATCAAATGCAAAGGTAAGGACGTTGGTCTTGCCGCAGAGGGTGAGCTTTTTCTTCTTATTGCGCTTTCTGCAATAATCAAAGGCAAATCTAATGCAGCGTTCAACACCCTTTCTGGTATTTATAGATTCTTGGACAGCCACCTCATCCGGCGTGCCCTTCTTCAAAACACCGCCTGCCCCTGCATAAAGGCCTTCAGTATTTTCACGCACCACAACAAAATCTATATCTTCAGGCCCTTTGTCTTTTAATGGGGTATCCACTCCTGGATAGAGTATGACAGGACGGAGGTTGACATATTGATCCAAGGCAAAACGAAGTGCCAGCAAGATACCTTTTTCAAGGATTCCAGGCTTTACGTCTGGATGTCCAATAGCACCCAGATATATTGCCTTATATTGTTTTAAATCTTCGGCTGCTCCTTCTGGCAAAACCTCACCTGTTCTTAGATAGCGCTCACCGCCATAATCATAATAAGTAAGATCCAGCTTGAATCCATATTTGTCCGCTGCAGTCTGAAGCACCTTCACTCCTTCTGCCACAACCTCTGGTCCGGTGCCGTCTCCGGGAATAACAGCTATTTTATATTCCTTCATCATGCGCTCCTTTCAGCATTACATTTTTCCTTTTCTTGATCCAATACATATGGGATAAGCCCGCCCTGCTTAATCAGTTCCTGCATGAATCCAGGAATGGGCTGGGCATTAAATTTCTTTCCTGTGGTCTTGTTAACAATGAGGCCTGTATCGCCATCGATCTCCACTTCATCGCCTTCGTTAATGGCCTCGGCAGCTTCTGTGCTCTCAAATATGGGCAGGCCCATATTGAAGGCATTACGGTAAAAGATCCTGGCAAAACTCGGGGCAATAACCGCGCCTATGCCAGCAGCCTTCAAGGCAATTGGGGCATGCTCCCTGGAGCTTCCACATCCAAAATTTTTGCCAGCAACTATTATATCCCCTGGCCTTATCTTTTTGGCAAATTCAGGGTCAGCATCTTCCATGCAGTGTTTCGCAAGCTCTTCAGGATCAGAAGTGTTCAAATACCTGGCTGGTATAATCACATCTGTATCTATATTTTCTCCAAATTTCCAGGCTCTGCCTTTTATTTTCATTACTAACCTCCTAAAGCTCTTCCGGGCTGGCAATTCGGCCCAATATTGCGCTGGCTGCTGCTACAGCAGGGCTGGCGAGATATACTTCACTTTCAGGATGGCCCATCCTGCCAACAAAATTGCGGTTTGTGGTAGCCAAGGCCCGTTCGCCTTTGGCTAGAATACCCATATGGCCGCCCAGGCATGGACCGCATGTTGGAGGGCCGACCACTCCCCCTGCCTCTAAAAATATTTTGATAAGGCCGTTTTCAAGGGCATCACCATATACCTTGGGAGTAGTGGGAAGTACAATAAGGCGCAGGCCTTTGGCCACTTTTCTCCCTTTTAAGATATCTGCTGCTATTTCAAGATCTTCATAACGCCCATTTGTGCAGGAGCCTATAACCACCTGATCCAAAGGAACATTGCCCGCTTCTGAAACTGGCCTTGCATTTTCAGGCAGATGGGGGAATGCCACCTGCGGCTCAAGTTCAGAGCAATCATATTCAATCACCTTGGCATATTGAGCATCTTCATCGCTTTTAAATGGTGTGAATTCCCTGGTTGCCTTCTCTTTTACATAGGCCATAGTGGTTTCGTCTGGATTTATAAGCCCTACCTTTCCACCGGCTTCAATGGCCATATTGGACATAGTGAACCGGTCTGCCATGGGCAGGGCGTCAATTACAGGACCGGTAAACTCCATTGCCATATATAAGGCCCCATCCACGCCTATGTCTCCAATGGTATAAAGGATTAAATCTTTGCCGCACACCCAGGGCTTAAGCTTTCCCTTATAGACAAACTTGATGGTCTCTGGAACCTTAAACCATGTCTTGCCTGTTATCATGGTGGCTGCCAAGTCTGTGCTGCCAACGCCAGTGGCAAAGGCGCCCAAGGCCCCATAGGTGCAGGTATGGCTGTCTGCGCCTATGACTACGTCACCAGGCAGCACCAGGCCTTTTTCAGGCAGAAGCACGTGTTCAACGCCAGTCTCGCCCCCATCATAGTGATGGAGAATACCCTGTTCTTTGGCAAAATCCCGAAGCTGTTTCGCCTGTTCTGCACTCTTTATGTCTTTATTGGGCACAAAATGGTCAGATACAAGAGCAATCTTTTCCCTGTGAAATACTTTGGTAACGCCCGTTTCCCTAAATGTGCGTATGGCTATCGGCGCAGTTATATCATTGCCCAGGGCCAGGTCCACATCCACTTGAACCAGTTGGCCTGGTTCAACGCTTTCCAGGCCTGCATGGGCCGCAAGTATCTTTTCAGCAATGGTCATAGGTTTGCTCATGGCAAAAAAATCTCCTCTACTCGTTTTTATTCGCACATGGGCTGTGCTACAGCTTTGGGAGCATTATGCTTTAAATATTCCAAACGGTTCAAGGCATTCAAATATGCCTTGACGCTGGCAGTTATAATATCTGGATCAGCACCTTGGCCTGTAACCACATGGTCGTTTTCTTCAAGCCGTACAGTAACTTCGCCCTGTGCGTCTGTGCCGCCTGTAATAGAACTCACATTAAATTTGAGCAATCTGCTCTTGGTCTTGACCAGATTGGCCACAGCCTTGAAGGCGGCATCAATGGGCCCAGCTCCCATGCTTACTCCGCTGAATTCCTCTCCATCTATCTCGACTGCCACCGTTGCCGTGGGACGGATGCCCCTGCCTCCTGCAACATGAAGATATTTCAGCTTAAACCTGTCTGGAATGCGCAGCAGTTCTTCTGCTACTATGGCAACAAGATCCTCAGGATAAACTTCTTTTTTCTTGTCTGCCAAGGCCTTAAAACGGTTAAAGACCTTATCCAGCTCTTTTTCGCTCAAGCTGTAGCCCAGCTCTTCCAATTTTGCCCTCAAGGCATGCCTGCCAGAATGCTTCCCCAGAACAAGCCTTCCCTGCTCAAGGCCAACATCCTTGGGGTCCATGATCTCATAGGTGGTACGTTCTTTAAGCACGCCGTCTTGATGAATTCCAGATTCATGGGCAAAGGCGTTGGCTCCAACTATGGCCTTGTTGGGCTGTACGGCCATGCCTGTAAGCATGGAAACCATCCTGCTTGTTGCAATAATCTGCCTAGTATCAATGCCTGTTTCAAAGGGCAAGAGATCGTGCCTTGTCTTCAAGGCCATCACAACCTCCTCCATAGCAGTATTGCCGGCGCGTTCCCCTATTCCATTTATTGTACACTCCACCTGCCTTGCACCTTTATTGATGGCTGACAGGACATTTGCAGTTGCAAGCCCTAGATCATTATGACAGTGCACACTCAAAACCGCCTTGTGAATGTTGGGGGTGTTTTCCATGACATAGCGGATCATCTCTGCAAAATCCCAGGGTATTGCATAACCGACTGTGTCAGGAAAATTGACAGTAGTAGCTCCAGCGTCGATCACTGCCTCAAAGACTTTGCACAAATAATTGAGGTCACTTCTGCTGGCATCTTCTGCTGAAAATTCCACATTAGGCGTAAGGCTGGCTGCATAGGCTACAGCATCCCTTGCAATTTCCAGCACTTCATCACGGTCTTTCCTGAGCTTATATTTCAAATGGATATCTGAGGTTGCAATAAATGTGTGAATACGCGGATTCTCACCACCTTTTATCGCATTCCAAGCAACATCAATATCATTTTTGCTAGCCCTGGCCAGTGCACATACCTGAAGGCCGCGCAACTCGTCGGCCAGACGCTTCACACCCTCGAAATCTCCTTGTGAAGCCACAGGAAAACCCGCTTCCAATACATCCACCCCAAGCTTTTCCAACTGCCGGCCGATCTGGAGCTTTTCTTCCATATTGAGGGATACGCCTGGAGACTGCTCTCCATCTCGAAGCGTTGTGTCAAAGATTATGACCCTGTTATTCGCCATGGCTGCTGCTCCTGATATTGCTTGATTCCCTGCCTTGCCTGATTCTGGCAATGTGATTCTTAAAAAACCTTATGCTTACTACCGCAGGGCCAGACATGACATATGCAGAAACCATTATAAATAGAGTCACTTTAGGTTCTATGGCAATTACAGCTATGGCCAATATCACGCCTACCATGCTTGAAAAAGGATGGCGTTGAAACCAAGGAAACTCCTTGAAGCTGAAATAGCGTACGGTACTAACCATCAAAAATGATAAAACATATATCATAGCAAGTACAAACACACTCTGCACTGGACCATATAGCCCAAAATGGTGGCAAATCAATACTGAAGAGGCCACCATTGCAGCAGCAGAAGGACATGGAAGGCCAAGAAAATAGGCCTTGTCGCTGGAGGAGGTGCTCAAAGAATTAAAGCGTGCAAGCCTCAGTGCTGTTGTGCCCACATAGAGAAATGCTGCTATCCAGCCAAGCCTTCCGTAGCCTTGCAGCCCCCAGGAATAGGCGAGAAGGCCTGGAGCCACGCCAAAGGCTATCAAGTCTGACAATGAATCATATTCAATGCCAAAACGGCTGGTGGTCTTAGTAAGACGGGCAACCCTGCCATCTAACCCATCAAACACACCAGCTATCAATATACCGATAGCAGCCCTTTGATGATTACCTTGAAATGCCGCAATTATGGCATAGAATCCGCTGAATAGAGCAGCAGAAGTAAGCAAGTTTGGGAGAAGATAAAATCCACGCCTGGTTGATCCCGTCTTATCCTTTCCGCGATATTCATCCATTTTGTGCCCTCTAACCTTTTGTGACTCTGTGGACTGCACTAAATCTTGGTTTCTGCCACCACAGTTTGCCCAGCCCAAACCCTGCTGCCTTGCTTAACACATACAGAATATTGTGGAGGCAAATAAATATCCAGTCTTGAGCCAAACCTAATTAGCCCAAAACGCTGCCCCCTTTTCAATTTATCCCCAGTTTCAGCCCAGCATACAATCCGTCTGGCCACAAGCCCGGCAACCTGCACCACAGTTATCTCGTAACCAAGCTCATCTTCAACCAAAAGCCTGTTTTGTTCATTACGAATCAAGGCATTTTTTTTGTCTGCTGGCAAAAAGGAGCCTGGCTGATATTCTATCCGTTTAACAATTCCTGTCACAGGGAAACGGTTAACATGCACATTGAATACATTCATGAATATACTCACCCTTGTTGCGGCCTGACTTGAAAGAGCGCCTTCACGGGCTTGTACTATCTCAATTATTTTTCCATCTGCAGGAGATACAAGAAGGCCTTTGCCATCTGGGACCACCCTTTCAGGATCTCTGAAAAAATAAAGCACAAAAGCCGTGACTGCTAAGGCAGCCACGGCAGGTATCTCCCATTGAAGCAGGGCAAATATAACAGACGATCCAGCAGCAAAGAATATAAAGGGCCAGCCTTCCTTTGCTACAGGAACCCTTTCTGGGCGCATAAACTATTATTTCTTTTTGAGCCAGCTCATCATGCCCCTCAAACGGGCTCCTACCTCCTCAATTGGATGTTCTTTTTCCCGCCGCCTTAGGGCATTCAAGACAGGCCCTTTAACCTTGTTCTCAAGCATCCACTCCTTGGCAAAGCTGCCACTTTGGATCTCATCCAGGATCTTTTTCATTTCCTTGCGCGTCTCTTCCGTAATTATGCGCTTGCCTCTGGTCAGGTCTCCATATTCTGCTGTATCACTAATGGAATAACGCATATTTGAAAGCCCGCCCTCATAGATGAGATCAACAATCAGTTTGAGCTCATGGCAACATTCAAAAAAGGCGATTTCTGGCTGATAGCCTGCCTCCACCAGGGTTTCAAACCCTGCCTTGATAAGTGCGCTTACACCACCGCAGAGCACGCACTGTTCGCCGAACAGATCTGTTTCAGTCTCTTCTTGAAAGGTGGTCTCAAGTATTCCTGCCCGGGCTGCACCAATTCCGTTGGCATATGCCAATGCCTTGGAAAGGGCTTCCCCTGTAGCGTCTTGATGAATAGCCACCAACGCAGGCACACCTGCTCCGGTCTCATATTCCCTGCGCACGAGGTGACCAGGCCCTTTGGGGGCAACCATGGTTACATCAACATCAGCCGGCGGAACAATTTGGCCAAAATGTATATTGAAACCGTGGGAAAACATCAGCATATTGCCAGGACTAAGATTAGGGGCAATGGCAGAGTCATACAAATCACCCTGTACATGATCTGGCACCAATACCATTATCACGTCTGCCTTGGCACATGCTTCTGCCGCATCAACAGGCTCAAAACCATGCTTTACTGCAAGATCATAATTAGCTGAACCCGGACGCTGGCCTACTACTACATTCAGGCCGCTGTCACGCAGATTAAGGGCATGGGCATGCCCTTGGCTGCCATAGCCCAGAACCGCAATAGTTTTACCTTTCAAAGGCTCCAGTGACGCATCTTTTTCATAATATATTTTCATATCCGTTCCCCTGTGCTAGACACTCTTTTTTTCACGGGACATGGCAATAGTGCCTGTCCTGGCTATTTCCTTTATTCCCAAGGGCTTCAAGAGTTCAGTGACCGCTTTCATCTTTGATTCCGGGCCCGTAACCTCAATGGTATAGGTCTTAGGGCTTACATCCACCACTTTACAGCGGAAGATGTCGCACATACGCAATATCTCAGCCCTGGTTTCATCCTCAGCCCGGACTTTTATAAGGGCCATTTCCCTTTCTACGAATTCACCTTCGCTGACATCTACTACCTTATAAACATCAACCAGACGGTTCAACTGCTTGATAATCTGTTCAATAATGAACTCATCTCCCCTAGTGACCAAGGTAAGATGCGACAGCGTTGGGTCCAATGTAGGAGCAACACTCAAGCTCTCTATATTGAATCCTCTTCCGCTAAAAAGCCCTGTTATCCTGGAAAGGGCCCCAGGGCAATTTTCAACTAAAACTGACAATGTATGTTTCATGGCATACAGCTCCTTTTCTTGATCACACCAGCAGCATCTCAGTGGTGGCCTTCCCTGCAGGCACCATTGGGAATACGCCCTCTTCCTTGGCAATAGCAAATTCCATGATGGTAAGGCCTTCTGCATTCAGACCTTGTTCCAATACAGACTCTACCTCTTCAGGCTTGGTAGCCCTAAAGCCATTTGCTCCATAGGCCTCTGCAATTTTCACAAAGTCTGGAGTTACAGAAAATTTGGTGGCTGCATAGCGTTTATCATAAAAGAGTTCCTGCCATTGGCGAACCATTCCTAGGAACTCATTATTCAAAATGACTATTTTCACAGGAAGGCGCTGTTCCATTGCAGTGGCCATTTCCTGAATGTTCATCTGTATGCTTCCATCGCCAGCAATATCGATAACAAGCCTGTCTGGAAATGCCATTTGCGCACCTATTGCCGCAGGAAAACCGTACCCCATGGTACCAAGACCTCCAGAAGTCAAAAGAGTGCGCGGTTTGTCAAATTTAAAAAACTGAGCTGCCCACATCTGATTCTGACCCACTTCAGTGGTTATTATGGGATCTTTATCTTTGGTCATCTCATAGAGCTTTTCAATTACATATTGCGGCTTGATCACATCCTTTTCCAACTTATATATAAGGGGATGACGTTTCTCCCACGCTCTTATCTGATCCCACCAGGCAGCATGAAGATCTCTCCATGCCTCATCCGGCCTTCCCTCTTCTTTAATAATTTTATTCAATTTTTTGAGGGCCAGCTTTGAATCACCCACAATAGGCACATCCACTTTTACATTTTTCTGTATGGAGGTGGGGTCTATATCAATATGAATGATCTTTGCCAAAGGAGCAAAGGCCTCTACTTTACCTGTAACACGGTCATCAAAACGTGCTCCCACAGCAATAATCAAATCAGTATTGGCCATTGCCATATTGGCACAATAACTTCCATGCATACCAAGCATGCCCAAGCTGTATTCATGGGTGCCGGGAAAAGCTCCAAGCCCCATCAAAGTCATGGTCACTGGAGCATGGATTGTTTCTGCCAAGGTCTTAAGCTCTTTATGGGCACCTGAAATTATAACGCCGCCACCGGCATAAATAATTGGCCTTTTAGCCTTTTCAATTAGCCTGTATGCACGCCTTATCTGCTTATTATGAGGCTCCACCACAGGATTGTAAGAACGGAGTTTTATTTTATCAGGATAATTAAACTCTGCCTTCTGATTCTGCACATCCTTGGGCAAATCTATCAAGACTGGCCCAGGCCTTCCTGTACGGGCGATATAAAAGGCTTCTTTTAAAATCCTTGGAAGCTCTTTTACATCTTTCACCAAGTAGTTGTGTTTTGTACACGGCCTGGTTATGCCTACGATGTCCACCTCTTGAAAGGCATCGTTGCCAATAAGTGCCGTTGGCACCTGGCCTGTCAATACAACCAATGGTATGGAATCCATATAAGCTGTGGCAATCCCAGTTACTGTATTGGTAGCACCTGGTCCAGATGTGACCAAACAGACACCTACTTTACCGGTAGCCCTGGCATAGCCGTCAGCTGCATGCGTGGCACCCTGCTCATGACGCGCCAATACGTACTTAATGGTGCCATCTTTTTCTAAGGCATCATTAATATCAATTATTGCCCCGCCAGGAAAGCCGAAAATCACTTCCACGCCTTCCCGCTTCAAGGCCTCTACAACCATGTCTTTTCCTGCCATTTTGGCCATCTTTCTCACCCCAATGGATAAAATGAATAGACGACAAACTTATTAACCTTTAAAAAAAATGTCAACGATTTCACTCCATAAATTAAAACACTACTAAAACTACTCCACAAAAAAATCATTTATTTTATACTTTCTTCTTAAGTAATGCATGCTTAATCAAAACTTAGTACTTTTTTTAACACCTCTTTCGCAGATTTGGGTTTCCTGGTACATCATATGGTTATGGCAGATAACAAGTTATTACGCTTTATAAAAGAGCTAATTATGCCGGGCAGTGGAGATGACCCAGCAAAAAGAACCGGCAAATGGCTGCTTTACTGCATTCTAGTTGGAATTGTGGCTGGATTGGGAGCCGTTATTTTTCATTTGTTAATGCAAGTATGTCACTATTTTTTCCTGGACTTTCTTGCTGGCTACAGGCCTCCCCATCCCGCAGGTGATCCCCCGCTGTTCGGCCACACTCACCGGGAATTATCACGTTTAACACTACTATTTGTTCCCGCGCTCGGTGGGTTGCTTAGCGGCCTTTTGGTATGGAAATTCTGTCCTGAAGCCCAAGGCCACGGCACTGATGCAGCCATAAAAGCCTATCATTACCATGATGGGAAAATAGATGTGCGTGTTCCCATAGTAAAAACTATTGCCTCAGCCCTTACGCTGGGATCAGGTGGATCAGGCGGCAGTGAAGGGCCTATTTGTCAAATTGGTGCAGGATTAGGCTCTACCATTGCCCAAAAATTGCGAGTTTCTCCAAGAGAAATCCGGATTTTAATGGCAGCTGGTATGGGAGCTGGTATTGGCAGTATCTTCCGGGCGCCTTTATCTGGAGCCCTATTTGCTGCTGAAATTCTTTATCAAGATCCAGAATTTGAGGCAGATGTTGTTATTCCGACTGCTATTGCCTCAGCTACTGCTTATTCGCTTTTCTGCACTATTTTTGGCTGGGGCTCCCTTTTTGAAGCAAAGGATTTCCGGTTTGATAATGTGTTGGCCTTAGGCCCTTATGCCATTTTGGCAATAGCACTGTCTGCCGGAGTATTTGTTTTTGTAAAAATGTTCTGGGGCTTTCATGACTATTTCCAAAACTTGAAACTTCCCCAATGGCTCAAACCAGCCATAGGCGGCCTGGCAACAGGAGCTATTGGCCTCTTCCTGCCTCAAGTGCTGGATTTCAGCTATGGCTTTGTTCAGCAAGGTCTATACAATCAGGTACCAGGGCTTCTTTTGCTGACAGTGGCAATAGCTAAAATAGTTGCCACCAGTTTTTCCATTGGATCAGGTGGAAGCGGCGGACTTTTTGGCCCATCAGTAGTAATTGGCGGCTGTATAGGCGGTGCAGTGGGAATGGCATTCCATAACTTAACTCCCTCCATAGTTCCCAGTGCAGCTCCATTCATCATTGTTGGCATGGCGGGATTTCTATCTGGAGGCACCAATATTCCTATAACTGCGGTGATTGTTGTTAGCGAAATTACCAGCTCTTACCATTTGCTCTTACCTAGTATGCTTGTTTGCAGCTTGAGTTATTTTCTCTGCAGGAAGTGGACTTTATATAGGGAACAGGTCCTCAATAAATTGGAATCCCCAGCCCATAGAGGGGACTTCTTTAGTGATGTCCTTGAGGATATAAAAGTTGGGGATATTTTTAATCCTTCTAGCAGCATAGCAGTAATTCCTGAAGACATGACCTTTGAACAATTCTGCAAGTTCTTTAGCCAAACAGAACAGCACTATTTCCCAGTAGTTAACAGAAATAAACGGCTTACAGGAATATTTTCCATAAATGATATACGTTCTTTCCTTTTCAGCGTTTCAGAATTGGGAGATATTGTCATCATGAAGGATGTTGCCCGCACAGATATCATTACCACTACCCCTTCTGAAGACCTAAATACGCTGCTTAAAAAATTTACTATCAGGAATATTGATAGAATGCCTGTGGTAAAAGATGATGATCCCACATACTTCCTTGGGATGATAAGCAGACGCGAAGTGATTAATTTCTACAATGTCTCAGTAGCAAGCTTAAAAAAATCAAAGAGTAAAAAAGATAAAGATTTAATTGTACCTTTTTAAAATTGATCAAGGCAAAAAAACCCTGGGGGGCAATCGTCCCCCAGGGCAAAAACAACGACCCTACCCATAACCCCCCATTTTTACCACAAAAAAAGCCCTCAGAAAGCTCTAACTGCTTTGTGAGGGCTATCATAGCCTGATAATTTTTAATTGGGTTAGAAAATATCTTGGGAATCCAAAAGTGTCAAAGCGGATTTAAAAGGTTTAACAATCTGAATATACTATTTATTGTTATTTCCACCTTTTCAGTAAATTTTTCTATTGATTATTGAGTGTTGTCATCATCTTTTGGAGTTTCTCTTTGTTCAGGTTGATCTTGTTCTTCCTCCTGAACAGAGTCCTCAGTTTCCACCGATTCATCACTGCTTTCAGATGCTTCTTCGGCAGCGGCAGATTCTTCTTCTGAACTGGTTTCGGGTTCAGACTCACCAACCTTTTCTGTCTCTGCTTCTGCAGGCTGGCCAGCTTCACTTGGGACTTCTTCTTTAGTTTCAGCGGGTTCTTCCTCAGAAGCAGTTTTAGCCTGAGGTATTACACCTGCCGCGGCTGCAGCAACTTCAGCAGCTTTACCCTTTTTCTTCTTTTTAGGACGTTCCAGACTCTCTGTAACCAATTCCACATAGGACATCAAAGCGGCATCTCCCCGCCTGGGGCCAATTTTGATTATCCTGGTGTAGCCACCATTTCTCGATACAAATTTCTGTTTTAATTCCTCAAACAGCTTTGCCACTATATCTCTATCACGTATCACTGTCAGAGCCTGCCGGCGGGCATGAAGACTGCCATCTTTAGCCAATGTCACCATTCTATCAGCCAAACGCCTTAATTCTTTAGCCCTGGTGTCCGTTGTAATAATTCGCCCATGCTGAAAGAGGGAGGCTACCATATTTCTCATCATTGCCTGGCGATGTGGAGTGGTACGTCCAAGCCTGCGTGTACGTTTGCGATGCCTCATGATTTTTTAACCTCTTTTTTTGTTTCTTCTTCTGTAGATTCTTCTTTGGGAGGTGTCCAACCCTCAAGCTTCATACCAAGCTCAAGTCCCATTTCTCCCAAAATTTCTTTGATTTCTTTTAGAGATTTTCTGCCAAAGTTTTTGGTCTTCAGCATCTCCTGCTCTGTTTTTTGCACCAACTCTCCAATATAATGGATATTGGCGTTTTTCAAACAATTGGCAGAACGAACAGAAAATTCTAACTCATCAATTTTTCTGTTCAAATATTTATTTAAACCTTCAAAGTCAAAATCCTGTTTTTCCTCATCAGGCTCTTCCTTCTCATCAAAATTGATGAAAATGGTGAGCTGTTCTTTAAGTATCTTAGCAGCGTATGCAATGGCATCTTCTGGTTTGACGCTACCATCTGTCCAAACCTCTAAAACCAATTTATCATAATCTGCTATTTGCCCCACCCTTGCCTGACTTACAACAAATTTAACTTTTTCTATAGGAGAAAAAAGCGCATCTATAGCAATAGTTCCAATAGGCTGATCAGGATCTTTATTTCGTTCAGCTGGGACATAACCTTTACCCCATTTACAAATCATTTCCATCCTGATGCCTTCATCCCCTGTTACAGTGCAAATATGATGGTCGGGATTTAAAACCTCTACTCCACCTTCAGGAGCTATGATGTCACCAGCTGTAACCTTACCCTTGCCATCCTTCTCGATAAGCAAAGGCTTTGCTTCATCCTGGAACAATCGAAGCTTTACGCCTTTCAAATTTAAAATAATGTCGGTCACATCTTCCAACACTCCTGTGACACTGGATAGCTCATGGAGCACACCATCAATCTTCACAGAAACAATTGCGGCCCCCTGAAGTGAGGATAAAAGCACTCGCCTTAAAGCATTACCAAGGGTTGTACCAAACCCTCGCTCTAAAGGTTCACATGAGAACTTACCATAACTCTCAGTATGGGTGTCTGGATCAACCTTTAGTTTTTTAGGCTGGATCAAATCCCTCCAATTGTGATAAAAGAGAGTTTGTTCCACTGCTGCTTCGGTGGTTGTTGAATCTTTTTTATTGGCCATATCCTTTTCTCTTGATCTGCCTTGCCGATCTCTATTTTGAATAAAACTCTACAATTAATTGTTCTTGGATTGGCATGGTTATGTGACTTCTTTCGGGGAATGATTTCACAGTTCCCTTTAATTTCTCTGCATCCAATTCAAGCCACTCTGGTACACCCCGGCGGGCCAAAGCCTCTTGGGCAGTCTTAATGGGGAGGATCTCTTTGCTCTTTTCAGCTACCTCAATCACATCTCCCACCTTAACCAAATAAGATGGTATGTTAACCATTTTGCCGTTTACCAAAAAATGACGATGAGTAACTAGCTGACGAGCTTGAGCCCTAGAATCAGCAAATCCAAGCCGATAAACCACATTATCTAAACGACGCTCAAGCAGTACAAGAAGATTAGTACCTGTGACTCCTTTTTGACGATCGGCCCAATCAAAGTAACGACGGAACTGCTTCTCCTGGATGCCATACATACGACGCACCCGCTGCTTCTCTCTAAGCCTGATACCATAGTCTGAAACTTTTATCCGAGCCTGTCCATGCTGACCTGGAGCATAACTCCTTCTCTCAAATGCACATCTATCCGAATAGCATCTGTCGCCCTTCAAAAAAAGTTTTGTTCCTTCTCTTCTGCAAAGACGACAACGTGGTCCTGTATATCGTGCCAAAACTTTCCTCCGTTTTCCTGATCCTAAATTATTTAGACGCGTCTTCTCTTAGGAGGCCGACATCCATTATGAGGTATTGGGGTAACATCTTTGATTACTGTTATCTGAAAGCCTGCCAGTTGCAATGCCCTCAAAGCGGCCTCTCTACCAGAACCCGGGCCATTAATATGCACTTCAACGCTTCTTACTCCATGCTCTGCCGCTTTTTTAGCAGCATTTTCAGCTGCTAATTGGGCGGCAAAAGGAGTGCCTTTCCGGGAACCTTTAAACCCCTGAGTGCCTGCACTGGCCCAAGCAATCGTATTCCCCTGCTTATCTGTAATATTGACTATAGTATTATTGAAAGTAGCCTGTATATGGGCTATCCCTTCAGGAATATTCTTTTTTTCTTTTCTTTTTCCCCGTCTTGGCCGGGCCATTTAACAAACTCCTCCCTTTATGTCTTCTTCTTTTTCTTGATAGCAGCTCTTCTTGGACCCTTACGTGTACGTGCATTTGTAGAAGTACGCTGGCCACGCACAGGCAAACCTCGACGATGCCGCAGCCCTCTATAGCATCCAAGATCCATAAGCCGCTTGATATTCATTGAGATTTCTCGTCTTAAATCTCCTTCTACCTTATATTCACTATCTATAATCTTTCTAATTGCGGTTATATCGCTATCAGTAAGCTCGTCGGTCTTCTTATCCCAAGGGATTCCCGCCTTATCCAGAATCTTCTGAGCAGATGTACGGCCGATACCATAAATATAGGTAAGCGCTATTTCTAAGCGCTTATTTTTTGGTAAATCAACACCAGCTATTCGTGCCATTGTTCCCCCTATTAACCTTGACGCTGCTTGTGTCTTTTATTTTTGCAAATCACCCGTACTATACCTTTGCGGCGGATAACTTTGCAGTCTTTACACCTTCTTTTGACTGATGCCCTGACTTTCATTTCAAGCACTCCTTATCGTCAATAGTCTTTAAATAACTATTTTGCTCTATATATTACTCTGCCTCGCGTTAGATCATAAGGAGACAATTCCACAGTCACCCTGTCCCCTGGCAATATTCTTATATAATGCATGCGCATTTTGCCAGAAATATGGGCCAAGACCTTGTGGCCATTGTCCAACTCAACCCTAAACATGGCATTGGGCAATGTCTCTATAACCTTGCCTTCCACCTGTATTGCGTCTGCCTTTGCCATTTTCTTCGCCTTCTCTAAAAGAACCCTAATCCATTAATTAATCTGGAACACTTAAAATCACGGGCCCCTTTTTTGTTATCGCTACTGAATGCTCAAAATGAGCTGACAGTGATCCATCCGCGGTCACTGCTGTCCATCCATCATCCAAAATTTTCACGTCACCAGAACCAATGTTGACCATTGGTTCTATTGCTAACACCATTCCAGGCTTTAATACTGGCCCCCGACCCTTTCGCCCGAAATTAGGGATTTCAGGCGGCTCATGAAGGGATTTGCCAATACCATGACCCACAAACTGCTTTACCACACTATATCCAGCATTTTCAACATGACGCTGAATTGCATGAGATATATCCCCAAGCCTATTTTTGGGCCGCGCCTGAGTTATACCTTTTATCAAGGCCCCTTCAGTCACTGCAATTAGATCTGCAGCCTCTTTGGAAGGAGCTCCTACTGTAGCGCTCAAAGCAGCATCCCCAACATATCCGTCGTACACAACCCCTATGTCCATACTGACCAAGTCGCCTGATTTTAGCACCTTGTCCTTTTTAGGGATGCCATGAACTACTTCTTCATTTATCGAAATGCACAAACTGGCTGGATAACCTTTATATCCTTTAAATGCTGGGCTTCCACCGCATTTTTTGATTTCATTCTCAGCCAATTTGTCTAATTCATAGGTAGTTATACCTTCGCTAAGTTGCCCTTTTAACATTTGCAAGACCTTAGCAACTATCGAATTGGCCTTGCGCAATATATCAATTTCCCAATCGGCCTTTAAAATTATACCACTTTTACCAGGTAGTTTTTTTTTCACAAGATTATTAGGCCCCTGCAACAGGGCTCTTTTACCTTCAATTAGCCTCTACGGCCTTTTATTCTAGCGCCTTTTACAAAACCATCATAACTTCTCGTAATCAGATGTGACTCTATCTGCCCCATAGTATCCATTGCCACACCAACCACAATAAGTAAAGCCGTGCCTCCAAAGTAGAAAGGCACGTTCAATTTGGATATCAAGATATCTGGCAACACGCAGATTCCTGCAACGTAAATTGCGCCTATCAACGTAATTCTGGTTAGCACTTTGTCAATATATTCTGCTGTCCTTCTACCAGGCCGAATTCCAGGGATATAGCCGCCATATTTTTTTAAATTCTCTGCCATATCTGAAGGATTAAAGGTTATAGCTGTATAAAAATAGCAGAAAAATATAATAAAAGCCACGAATAAGGCTTCATAAATGGGATTACCCGGCCTTAAAGCCTGAGAAATGGATTCCATCCAGGGTACTCTGGCAAAATTAGCAATTGTAGCAGGAAACATCATTATGGAAGAAGCAAAAATTGGAGGTATAACTCCTGCCGTATTTACTTTAAGTGGCAGATGGGTGCTCTGCCCACCATATACCCGTCTACCTACTACTCTTCTGGCATATTGGATTGGTATTCTCCTGTGAGCCCGCTCCATAAAACAGATAAAGGCTATAACAGCCACCATCATTATTATAAGAAAGAGCAAAAGTGCTGGATGAAGCTCTCCTGTACGGACAAGTCTAAAAGTATTAATAATAGCTGAGGGCATTCTAGCGACAATACCTGCAAAAATTATCATAGATATGCCATTACCAATACCGCGTTCAGTAATTTGTTCACCCAACCACATCAGAAACACTGTTCCTGACATGAGTGTAAGCGCTGTGATAAGCCTGAATCCCCAGCCTGGCATAGCAACAACCGGTATTCCAGCAGGAGATGTCATACTCTCAAGCCCTATAGCAATACCCAACCCCTGTATCATACTAAGAACAACAGTACCATAACGGGTATATTGGCTTATCTTGCGGCGGCCTGCTTCACCTTCCTTTTTCAATTGCTCTAAATGCGGTACGGCAACCTGCAGAAGTTGCAAAATGATTGAGGCGCTAATATATGGCATTATACCAAGGGCGAAAATAGAAAGCCGCTTTAAGGCACCACCAGAAAACATGTCAAAGAGACCGAAAAGGGTACCCTGACTTCTAGCAAAAAATGAAGCCAGTGCCTCTGCATCAATACCAGGGGCTGGAATTTGAACGCCAATTCTATAAATGGCTAAAAAAGCCAGGGTAAAAAGTATTCTTCTCCGCAATTCGGGGACCTGTCCCAGGCCCTCAACACCCTTGAGCACTATATTCTCCTATGCCTCATCACCTAAAATTTCAATTTTGCCACCAGCAGCTTCGATTTTGGCCCTTGCTGTCTTGCTTACGGCATGAGCTTTTATCTCCAGGGGTGTCTTCAATTCTCCTTCTCCCAATATCTTTAGCAGAGAATATCTTTTGCCAATCATGCCTAGCTCTTTTAAACGTGCTAGATCAACCTGGCCTTCCAGGCCTTTTTCCTCAAGAGCGCCGACATTAATAATGCCAAAAATTTTCCTAAAAGGATTTTTAAAACCCCTTTTGGGAAGCTGGCGATATATTGGCATTTGTCCGCCCTCAAAACCTGGACGCACACCACCGCCAGAGCGTGACTTCTGGCCTTTCATACCTTTACCTGCTGTCTTACCTAAGCCAGAGGCCCTTCCACGGCCCAATCGTTTTTTATTCCTTTTTGCTCCTTTGTGGGGATGCAATTTATCCAGTGTAATCATGGTGCAACTTCTCCAGTTACGTTTTTCAGGCGGCCTTTTGTTCAGCTTTATGCTTTCTAGCATTAGTGATAGCCGTTGATTGTATCAGATCTTCAAAGCCCTTAAATGTTGCTCGCACAACATTGTGAGGATTATTTGTGCCTATACATTTGGTCAAGATATCTTGAATGCCGGCAGCCTCCATAATGGCACGTACCACAGCGCCAGCAATAACACCCGTACCAGGGGAAGCTGGTTTTAACAGAACACTGCCTGCTCCAAAGTGGCCGATCACTTCATGCGGCAACGTGTTACCTTTCATTGGTATCTTTATCATGGCCTTACGCGCCTTC
>JAMOVF010000165.1 GCA_027061625.1 Deltaproteobacteria bacterium | reverse complement strand
CACTACCACCCTTTCACCTGAACACCTCAAAGAAGCTGATGACATTGTTCCCAACCATGAGGCATTGGCTCAATATTTATTAAAACAGCAAAACTAGGTCGAACCAGGTTTGGTAGCATATTCTTTTAAACTTTGAAGCGCCTTTGCGCTGCCCAGGGCCACAATAATATCCCTGGCCCTTAACACAAAATCTGGAGGAGGGCTCACTACCATTTCCTTGTCCTCCCTTTGAACCGCCAGCACAGATGCACCTGTCTTTTGACGAATAGAGGCCTGCTGAAGGCTCAAACCATCTAGATATGAACCCTCTTTTATCTCAATCTGTTCTATCTGGAGGTTGAAACCTGTGGCATGTACAGCAAGATCCAAAAACTCTGTTACTGTAGGCTGCAAAATGGCAAGGGCCATTCTCTTTGCGCCAATTTCATAGGGTGAGATTACCCGATCTGCCCCTGCCTGAACCATTTTCTGCTCTGCATTGGCATCATCTGCTCTAGCTACTATTATCAGGCCTGGATTGAGTGATCTGGCTGTCAAAGTAGCATACACATTCTTAGGATCATTGGGCAGCACACAAATTACGCCCCTTGCCCGTTCTACCCCTGCCTGTTTGAGAATTTCGTCATGGGTTGCATCTCCAGGTATATAAAGGTATCCATCATTTTCTATTTCTTGCTGTATCTCTGGATCATTTTCCACTATAACAACAGGAAGGCCACGGTTTTGGACGGCCTTGGCTATAGTTCGACCAATGCGGCCATAGCCGCAAATAATATAATGGTTGCGCAATTTGCTGATCTCTTTGTCCATCTTTTTTCTACCCCATATACCTTTTATGTGACCTTCAAGGGCTGCTTGTGCCAGCATGCTCACAGAATATGATACCAAGCCAAGGCCTGTAAGCAGCAAAAAAACTGTAAACACTCTACCTTTTGGTGTAAGAGGATGTACTTCTCCATACCCAACAGTAGTAAGTGAGATAACTGTCATATAGATAGAGTCAAGCAGGCTCCAATCTTCAATCACCATATAGCCAATTATTCCTGCTGACATAAGCACTGCCAGGAGGAATAATATAAGCACCAACCGTACTCTGGTCTGTGCTACCCTCAAGGCTGCGGCCCCACCTTTCCTAAATTCCTTAAAGTTTCACTGCCCGGGAAAGGACTTTGCTGAAGGAGGTCAGCCCAAGGATATAATCATGGGGTAGATGTATATGAATTACACGCCTGTTTTCATGGTCAATGGCCTTAAAATCTCCAACGGCCTGGGCAAACTGTATGTGCCAAAATGACATATCAAAACCAGGGACAGGAGGATAATCCTTTGCCCTTTTTCTGGTGAATATTATAAGACCCACTGACATTGGACCGCCTTTGTGGATCTGGCCTGTAGAATGTAAGTAGCGTGGGCCAAAACCCATTGTAGTGGCACAGCCGCGTTCCTGCCTCACCATATGCCGCATCTCTCCTATTAGTTCCTCAACCTTTGGATCATAGGGAAGATAGGGCAGAAATCCCACATAGCCCCAGGAAGGTATTATGTAGAGCATATCGCGCAGTGCCCTGGTCAGACTCTTCATGGACGCAGCTACCAGCTTAGAAGCAGCAAAGTTGATGTTGGATTGTGCATCCACCCAAAATTTGACGGGCATCTTTCTTTCCTTCTGGTAAATTTCAATTATCTCCCTGGTCTTTTCCTTTGCCATCTTCACATCAGGCTCATTAAAGGGATTTACACCGATAAAAACAGAGGCCAATGCCGTTGCCATTTCCCAAAGGAAGAATTGGCCTCCAAGATCATATGGATCACTAAGGGGTATTTCATAAACAGGAAAATCGGCCTCTCTAAGCTCTTTAATAAAAGGCTGATAGGTCTCCTCTTCTGGCAAATTGACATTTTTAAAATATGCAAAGATGCGCTCACCACCATAAAATCCTGGAATACCAGTGGACTCCCCCACCACAGGCACAATACCCCTGGTCTCTTTGCCTGTGCTTTCAGCAATAAGCTGTTCCAACCAAAGGCCAAAGGATTCAAAGGGTTTATCTGCCAAAAGACTCAACTTATCTTTGCTCTGTATACTATATTCGCCCAAAAATTCCCCAAGCTTGCATCCAGGATTCTCATCCCAATCCACATCAGGGCCGCATTCAGCAGCCATTTTTTCACCATTGGAAAGAAGCTTTTCTATATCTATACCCAGCAATGCCCCTGGCACTAGGCCAACAAAAGACAAGGCCGCATATCTTCCTCCAATATCAGGCATGTTTAAAAAAGTTTTTCTGAAGCCCTTTTCTTTTGCCAGCTTTTCAAGGGGTGTACCTGGATCTGTTATGGCAATAAAATGGCTGCCTGGGTCCTTCACATTTTTCTCAAGGATAGGCCAGAAGTAGTTGAACTGTGCATTTGGTTCCACAGTAGTTCCAGACTTGCTGGCAAAGATAAAAAGCGTCTTTTGCCAGTTATTCTCATTTTCCACCTTTTCAATCTCTTCAGGATCTGTGGTATCGAGCACCTCAAGTTTGGGATATCCTGGAGCATTACCAAAGATCTTGCTCAAAACCAGGGGACAAAGGCTTGATCCCCCCATTCCCAGCAACACAACCCGCTCAAAGCCTTCATTCTTGATCTCTTCTGCAAAGGCCTTTATCTCAGGCAGATTTGATTTCATGGTCGGAAAGAGGTCCAGCCAGCCCATACGGTTTGAAATGGCAGCCTGTTCTTCTGGGTCCTTTGACCACAATGACGGATCTTTTTCCCACAACCTCTTAAGTATTTTTTGTTTCTCTGATTTCTCTACATATGATGGACGTATAAACACAGATTGCCTCCTCTCAATTGATAGGTTCTTCTTCGCAGCGCCTGGCAAAGTACGCTTTGGAGAATCTACGTTATGGCGTTCTATTTTGCAATTTTCAGGAGCGATTTTAAGGCCTAAGAACTGCGGCTCCTCTTATCCTGCCTTTTCTCAAATCATCAAGGGCCTTATTTGCCTCTTCTAAATCATAGGGGGTGATTTCTGTGATGACAGGGATTTGGGGCGCCAAAGCCAAAAATTCAATGCCGTCACGCCTAGTCAGGTTGGCTACGGACTGGATGGTTCGCTCCCACCACAGGATTTCATACGGCATGGACGGTATTTTGCTCATATATATGCCTGCCAGTATCAGCTTTCCTCCCTTATCCAATGCCTTCAATGCTGCTGGAACCAGCTTGCCTACAGGGGCAAATATAATGGCAGCATCCAAAGGCTCAGGCGGCATTTCATCTGAACCGCCAGCCCATACTGCCCCCAAAGAACGGGCAAATTCCTGTTTTTCCGCATCTCCTGGCCGTGTAAAGGCAAACACTTTTTTGCCCTCATATAGTGCCACCTGGGTAATTATGTGAGCTGCTGCACCAAATCCATAAAGGCCCAAATTTTTGGCATCCCTTGCAAATCTAAAAGATCGGTAGCCAATCAGGCCAGCACACAGTAAAGGAGCTGACTCCATAGCATGTCCCTTGTCTTCCATTTGAAAGGTGTACATAGCCTTTGATAAACAATATTCAGCATAGCCACCGTCCCTGGTATATCCAGTAAATTCTGCTGCTTCACACAGATTTTCTCTGCCAGAGAGGCAATATTTGCACTTTCCGCATGTAGAACCCAGCCATGGCACCCCTACCCTCTGACCAATATAAAAATGGCCTGCATTTTTTCCCAATTCCTCCACAATACCAACTATCTCATGACCTGGGATTAGGGGAAGTTTTGGATTGGGGAGCTCGCCATCCACCACATGCAGGTCGGTTCGGCACACGCCGCATGCTTCTACCCTTAACAAAACTTCATCAGGACCAGGTTTGGGAACTGGAAGCTCTTTTAATACAAGGGGCTTCTTAGGGGATTCTAAGACCATGGCTTTCATATATTTAGACACTAGCTGCACCTTTTCAGCTTGAGGCCACCTTTTCTAAGATCTCTTTCACTCCCTTTTGGGCTAGCCTGCCAAGCTCTTCGAACTCATCCCATCCAAAAGGGCCTTCCTCACCAGTGGCCTGCACTTCAACTAATTGTCCTCTGCCCGTTATCACAAAATTGGCGTCCACTGAGGCCTGGGAATCCTCCTTATAATCTAGGTCCAGTAGCGGCTGGCCCTTTACGATACCGCAACTTACGGCTGCCAAATCATCCTTGATGGGATTTTCAGTAATAAGACCGCTGTGCATCAAAGATTCCACTGCCTCTTTCAAGGCCTGAAAGGCCCCTGTAATGGATGTGGTCCTGGTGCCTCCATCCGCCTGGATCACGTCGCAATCCACCCTGAGCGTCCTGGCACCTAAACGCTCTAGATCAACTACTGCCCGAAGTGATCTGCCTATAAGACGCTGTATTTCATGGGTCCTGCCCTTCACCTTTCCCCGCATGGATTCCCTTGGCATCCGTTCAGCAGTGGAACGGGGCAACATGGAATATTCTGCTGTTATCCATCCCTGGCCTGTCTCGGCAAGGAAAGGGGGCACTTGTTCTTCTACGCTTACTGCACACAAAACCCAGGTTGAGCCCATTTTGATAAAACCC
>JAMOVF010000164.1 GCA_027061625.1 Deltaproteobacteria bacterium | reverse complement strand
AAATCCCAAATTGGTGGCGATTCAGGCCATGGATGCAGGTATCACAATAGTTTATTCCATGGTGGTTACCTTCATCATCTTAAAGGTGATTGATATTGCAATAGGCCTGCGCGTGGATCTTGAGGACGAGGTGCAAGGGCTTGACATAACTCAGCACAGCGAAATTGGATATACTCTTTAAAACGTATATCATTGTCATCTGAAACCATAACGCCTGCTGCAGCAGTTTTTATGTTGCAGCAGGCTTTTGTTATTATTGGGATCTCTGCCTATTGACCAGCCATTTTTTTCTTCTTACCTTGTGACAACATTAATCTTTTTGATCGTTGAACCCAGATTAAGCAAGATTTGGGTTGAAAAAACTATTCAGAACAAGGCAAATTGCTGCCTTATCATTCAAGAAGTTGACCACAGCTTCCCGGAGAAATTATGGACTTTGCATCTACAATTCAAAAAATATTGATTTTAACGCCTCCCATACTCTTTGCCGTTACTATTCATGAGATGGCTCACGGCTGGGTTGCCTACCGCCTGGGCGATCCTATAGCTAAATTAGCAGGAAGGCTAACCCTTAATCCCTTGAAACATTTGGACCCAGTAGGCACTTTTGTATTTTTTGTTACCCAGGCAATAGGCTGGGCAAAACCTGTCCCTGTGAATCCTTACAATTTTGCCAATCCCAGGCAAGGAATGATGTGGGTATCCCTGGCCGGACCTGGAGCAAATCTGCTGGTAGCAGCAATAAGCGCTTTTTTCCTCCGCACCTTTTGGGGAACTGCTCATGCAATCGGGCCTGCAGGCCATTTTTTTGCAGTACCTTTAACAGCTATGGCCTATATCAGTGTGCAGATCAATGTGGGGCTGGCTATTTTTAATTTGCTGCCTATCCCACCACTTGATGGCTCCAAGGTGCTGGCAGCTTTGCTTCCTGACTCAATGCTTGGATGGTATCATCAAATTGAAAGATATGGATTTTTCATCATTCTACTCCTTGTCTTTACAGGGGTTACAGGCCGGATTATAGTCCCGCTGATCTTTTCAATTAATAGATTTCTTCTTGGAACTTAGGCGGATTTTTACATGGCTGAAAAAAACAGGAAACGCGTTTTAAGCGGCATGCGCCCATCAGGAAAGCTGCATCTTGGCCACCTGCATGGAGTGCTGGATAATTGGAAACGTCTTCAAGACCAATATGAATGTTTCTTTTTTGTGGCAGATTGGCATGCTCTAACCACCAATTATGAGCGGCCATATGAAATTCCTGAAAACATAGAAGAAATGGTGATTGACTGGCTTGCAGTGGGTATTGATCCGCAAAAAGCGGTTATTTTCGTTCAATCTGATATAAAAGAACATGCCGAGCTTCATCTTCTTCTTTCAATGATAACCCCGGTTTCGTGGCTTGAGCGCAACCCCACTTATAAGGAACAGCAGCAGCAGCTCAAAGAGCGGGATCTGGCCACTTATGGCTTTTTGGGATATCCAGTTTTGCAGGCTGCAGATATCATTATGTACAAGGCCAATAAGGTGCCGGTGGGCGTTGATCAATTGCCTCACGTAGAGCTTACTAGAGAAATAACCAGGAGGTTTAATTACCTTTACACCCCAGTTTTCCCTATACCAGAGGCCATGCTTACAGAAGTTCCTAAAATGCCTGGCATTGACGGCAGGAAAATGAGCAAAAGCTATGGAAATTCCATATTTATTTCAGATTCACCAGATGAGGTGAGAAAAAAGATTGCTTCTTTTGTTACTGATGTGGAAAGGCCAAGGCGTTCAGATCCAGGCGATCCAGAAAACAGGTGCGTGGCCTTCAATCTCCACAAACTTTATCTGCCCCAGGAACGCCTGCAAAAAATAATTGAGGAGTGCAAGGCAGGTAAACTGGGTTGTGTGGCCTGCAAAAAGGAACTTGCAGAAGCTATTATTGAGTTCCTCACTCCTGTTTGGCAAAAAAGGGCAGAGCTGGCTTCTGAACCTGATGCCATCAAACAGGTCTTGGCCGAGGGTGCACAACGGGCACAAGCAGAGGCACGCAAGACTATGAAAGAGGTTCGGAGTGTCCTTTGGACCCGGCCTGCAAAGTCAGATTAGAGGCCTTTGAAGGCCCGCTGGATCTCCTTCTGCATCTGATCCAGAAAAATAAGCTGGATATCAAAGACATACCTATCGCCCTTGTAACTGCACAATATCTCGAATATCTCGATTTCATGAAGGCGTTGGACGTGGTGATAGCTGGCGAATATCTCGTCATGGCTGCCACGCTCATGCACATAAAATCCCGTATGCTCCTGCCCAGGCCGGCGCCAGACGATGAAGATTATGAAGATCCGCGCCTTGAAATAGTCCGTCCTTTGCAGGAATTAATGGAAATCAGGAAAGGCGCAGAATTTTTATCTCAAAGGCCTTTGCTCGAAGTGGATGTCTTTCTGCCAGGACCAGAGCCTGAATTGGAAAAGATGGAGCAGGATAATTCAGCAAGGCCCCTTTTAGAGGTGTCCCTGCACGAACTTGTTTCAGCATTCAAAGAAGTGCTGGGAGGCTCAGGCCTTCCAAGGGCCCTTGAAGTAGCCAAGGCAAAGGTGAGTCTTTCAGCCCGAATGGAAGAAATAACAGATCTGTTAAATTCAAAAAAAAGGCTCAGTTTCTTTGAGCTATTTTCGCCAAAACAGGACCGCCTTTACCTCATTGTAACATTCATGGCCTTGCTGGAATTGGCCAAACTGGGAAAAACAAGGCTTATACAGGAAGCACCTGGCAGAGATATAATCATTATGGCTAGTTCTAAATAGAAGCGGTTCTATGTCTTGCATTAATAGACCAATCACATAAAATCGAGGCATGAAAATAACGCTGCCTCCATCTATTGAACAGACCTTATCCAAAGTTCCCCTGTTCCAGGGATTATCTCAAAAATTTCTTGAGGAAATAGCCTCTATTGTACATAAAAAGGAATACCGGAAGGGACAGCTCATATTCCAGGAAGGTGATCCCGGCAATGGTTTTTACATAGTTGCTTCTGGAAGGATCAAGGTCTTTAAGATATCCCCAGACGGCAAAGAGCAGATTCTGCACCTCTTTGGCCCAGGGGAACCCTTTGGTGAAGCAGCGGTCTTTGCCAAACGGCCCTTTCCAGCCAGTGCAGCAAGTTTGGAAGACTCAACCATATTATTTCTGCCCAGATCTGCTTTTGTGGAAATTTTGGCCTCAGACCCAGCCCTCTCCATGAATATGCTAGGCATTTTGTCAGCAAGGTTGCGGGCCTTTGCTTCAATGATCGAACAGCTCTCTCTTCGCGATGTAGCAGGCAGGCTTTCTGCCTATCTAATACTCCTTTCTGAACGCCAGGAAGGGAGGGATGAGTTGTCCTTGGATATGACCAAGGCCCAACTGGCTGCCTATTTGGGGACTATCCCAGAGACCCTTTCCAGGGTACTGGCCAAGATGTCTTCACAGAATATTATCACTGTTGATGGAGCACGCATAATCATTGATGACAGGCAGGCCCTGGAAGATCTGGCAGTTGGGCTAAGACGCTTGGCTTAGATATAAATTTGGCAAAAAGCTTTATGGGCATCTCTAATATGAAAATATTATTCAGCCTGTTTGCTAGCTTGTTTATAAACGTGCCAAATGCGCTGGATAGCGGTTACATGGGTAAAAAAGGCTAAAATCACCAGTACGGCCATTATAAAGTTGAAGATCAGGCCCACAGCAAACAAAATAAGCCTTTCGAGCCTGGTCAACATCCCGACTGTACATGAGAAGCCCAGGGCCTCTGCTCTAGCCCTGGTATAGCTCACCAGCAAGGAACCTGTCATAGCAGTCAAGACCATAAGAGGTCCAAATATTCCGTGGTGGCCACTTTTCCAAAGGTATACAAGCAGGCCTGCAAAGAGAAAAAATTCAGCATATCTGTCCATGGTGGAATCAAGGAATGCGCCAAATTTGCTCTGGTTGCCTTGCTCCCTGGCAAGCAGCCCATCCACGGCATCCAAGGGGCCAAAGAGTGCCAGAATCAGTCCAGCGGTTATGCGATATCCAAGAGCAAGGGTAAGCCCAGATAGGGCATAGAAAAAAAGGCCGATCAGCGTTACTGTATTGGGTGAAATATTGTAAGCGGCAAAGAATTTTGCAACCGGCAGCAATAATGGCCTTGACCAGCCCCTGCACCAATTGCTGAATGACCAGCCTTGCCTTCCCTCTTTATTTTTTTCTTGCACTAGACTAATCCCCTAATTCTTCAGGCCGTACGCCCATTTCTTCAAGCACTCCTGCGCAGCGTGGGCACACATCTTTCCAAACAGGATGGGTTCCTACCTCCTCGCTCCAGGTCCAGCATCGCTGGCATTTTCCCCCCTTTGCCTTATGTACAATTATGTTCAAGCCTTTTATTTCTTCAGCCTGAAATTCCATGCCCCCTTTTTCCACTGCATCATCATCTTCTGAAACCGTGAGCTGCGATACAATAGTGATCGTTCGCAGGATTTCTTCATGTTCTTTTAAGAAGTTCTGTAGATCCTTATCATCTGCCTTCAATACAACCCTGGCATCCAGGGCTAGGCCGATCAGCCCCTCTTTTCTTGCAAGCTCAAGGG
>JAMOVF010000163.1 GCA_027061625.1 Deltaproteobacteria bacterium | reverse complement strand
GGGGATAAGCCCCTCCCTGGTAAGAAGGACTTGTGCAATCTTTATATCAAAACGGTCAAAGGCCTCTTCCCAGCTCCTTATAAGGCCGCCCTGTCCTATGGCAGCCAGCGCCTGTTTCTCTGGAACAGTGCGTGGTTCTTCATATTTGCCAAGCCTTCCAATGCCTGCTGCCACAGCACCAGAGGATACAAGAGTTATTTTTGTCCCCTTTTTCTTGAGTGCGCTTATCTGTTCCGAAAGGGACCCAATAATTTCTGGGTCAAGGCCGTGCGGGCCTGAAAGAACAGCGCTGCCAACCTTTATGACTACATTTTTAGCCTCTTTTAGAAGCTCTCTATGTTTTTCTTGTAAATTCATATTGACAGCGTTAATTATACCTTGTGATCACTGCTGTGAATCATTGAATAGAGCCCTTCCAATAAGGCCTCCAAGTTCTTTTTGGTAGCAGCGGAAATCGCATAAACTGGCAGGCCATACTTCTTGAATGCAGATATGGCCTTTTCAACACCTTTTTCATCCAATAGATCTATTTTATTCAATGCAATAGCCTGCGGCTTATGGAGCAGTTCCTCTCCATACTGGGCCAGCTCCTTCCTGGTAACTTCAAAATCATCTAGAGCCTTGTCAAGCTCCTGAGTTCCGGCATCTATAACATAGAGCAGGACCTTTGTCCGTTCTATATGACGCAGAAAATCAAGCCCCATCCCAACACCTTTGTGCGCGCCTTCAATAAGCCCTGGGATGTCTGCCATCACCATATTCCGCTGGCCGGAAAGGGAAACAACCCCAAGGTTTGGGGTGATGGTGGTAAAGGGATAGTCTGCAATCTTGGGTCTTGCTGCCGACACAGCTGACAACAGCGTGGATTTGCCAGCATTCGGCGGCCCAACCAGTCCCACATCAGCTATCAACTTCAGTTCCAAAAGCAGCCATCGATCTTCTCCAGGAATGCCAGGCTGAGCATATCTTGGTGCCTGCCTTGTGGACGTTACAAAACGGGCATTTCCCTTGCCTCCCAGTCCACCCTTGGCTGCCAAAAAGGTCTCCCCAGGCTTCACTAAATCTGCCAGGACCCTGCCGGTTTCAGGATCTTTGATCACGGTTCCAGGCGGGACATTTATAATAAGGTCTGATCCGCTCTTACCGTGCATATTTTTGGACATGCCAGCCTTGCCACTTTGGGCCTTGAACGTCCGGTTGCGCTGAAAAGGAAGTAATGTATTCAGGCGAGGATCAGCCTTTATTATTACGTTGCCGCCGCGCCCTCCATCTCCGCCGTCAGGCCCTCCTCTGGGCACATATTTTTCACGCCGGAAACTTATACAGCCCGGGCCGCCATCTCCGGCCTTAACATGTACTTTTGCCTGATCAATAAAATTCATGCAGGAAAAATAATTACTTAAGCCAAGAAGGGCAATACATAAGTAAAGGGATGTGTGGAAAATGCTACATACATAAAGCTAAAATATAACCATGCCGCTTTAAGCTTTATGATAAAATTTAGTCCATTTTTAAAAACCTTGTTGGGGCCTTAGCTGCTATGCTTTGAAGGTGCTTTCCTACATAAGTCTTAGAATTCTTCCTTTCATCAGATCATTTTTATCCTGTTTGCTGACAACATATTGTAATTACATAATAAATTTGAATGGCACACATTCTGCTTTATTTGTATGTCAAGGCGCCGTAATAAAAAAAGGATAAAGAAAGGAGTAAAAAACAATGAAAAGATTAGCAGCTATTACAGTAACTATCATGTTTGTTGCCGGTTTCGCTTTTGCAGGCCTTGGATATGCTTCTGAAGCAGTAATAAAGGATACTGCAGAGACCATTAAACATGAGATGAAGCATGAAATGCAGCAGGCAACAGATAAAAAGGTGGAGGATGAGAAAAAGGCAGAAGAAAAGGTAAAAGAGAATGACACTGATGCAGAGAAAGATAAAGCCATTGATGAATTAAAAGATGAGTTAATGGATGAGAACAATGCAGAAGTGGATAAAAAAGAACTTCTGGAAGAAATAAAAGACAAGGTAGAACATGAAACAAAACACGAAATGAAAGAGCACCATTAAAAGAGAGAAGACCTTCCTAGATACTAGGATACTTCCTCCCAGGGCCGGCTTTTAGCCGGCCTTTTTGTTTAAGCTAGCTATTTATTCAAGTCGCAAGTATTATGACCCACTAAACTCCGTAGGGTAGATTATTCAAACAGAATTTGATCAAAAACCGAAAGGTGTACAAAAGTGGTTCAACTCAAAATAAATGGGAAGACTTATTCATATAGAGATGATCCAGATACTCCGTTGGTGTGGGTTTTAAGGGAACATTTTGGTCTTACCGGAACAAAATGGGGATGTGGTGTTGGCCTATGCGGCTGCTGCACTATCCATATAGATGGAAAGGCTGAGCGCTCCTGCCAAATTTCTGTCAAGGAGGCTGAAGGCAAGGAGATTTTGACCATTGAAGGCCTTCCACAAGATCACTACTTGAAACGCGCCTGGTTTGAGGAAGAAGTGCCAGAATGCGGATATTGTCAGCCAGGTCAGATCATGAGGGCCTTGGAGCTGCTCAATACAAATCCCAATCCCTCTGAAAAGGATATTCTAGAGGCGATGGACTCAAATCTTTGCCGCTGCGGAACTTATAACCGGATCAAAAGGGCCATTTTGAAGGCCAGCAGGATGAAGTCATGATACATTCATTATCCAGGCGCCAATTTTTAAAGGGCTTGCTGGGAACTGCAGGGCTCACCTTGGCAGCATGGCAAGACTCTTTGGGAGCAATATTGATTACCAGGAGTCAAGATGTAGAACTTGATGGCCTTAAAGGCTTTTCGCCAAATGGATGGCTCAACATAGCTCCCAATGGAACAGTCACTATCTTTTGTTCCCAATGTGAAATAGGCCAAGGAGTTTTCACTTCTCTTCCAATGATTGTTGCCGAGGAGCTGGAGGCGGATTGGGATCTGGTAAGGGTAAAACAGGCACCTGTGGCAGACCAGTACAAAGATCCTGTTTGGAAGACCCAGGTGACTGCTGGCAGTGCCTCTGCCAGCCACTTTTTTATGCCTTTGAGAAAGGCAGGAGCTGCGGCAAGGCAAATGCTGATCGAGGCAGCAGCAAAGAAATTTGGCATAACACCCAAAGAATGCAAGGCTGTAAAGGGCAAGGTTATCGAAATTCATACAGGCAGGTCAATTAGCTATGGAGAGCTGACTTCTGTTGCTGCAAAAGTCCCTGTACCTGAAAATCCGCCTTTAAAAAATGAAAAAGATTTCACTTTGTTAGGAACTTCGCCCAAGCGCCTTGATTCCCTTGCCAAAATAAACGGCACTGCCAGCTACGGCATAGATACGCGCATTCCAGGAATGCTCTATGCAGTTACAAGCAGGCCTCCTGCATATGGGGCTAAACTTTTAAGCTGTAACAAAAAGGCAGCTCTCAAGGTAAAAGGGGTTAAGAGAATTGTAGAGTTTTCAAGGGGCATTGCCATTTGTGCTGATACCATTCAAGCAGCAATTAAAGGCCGTGAAGAACTGATGCCTTTCTGGTCAAAAGGGATCAAACCTGACTGGGAAAGCGGCACGATTTATAAAATACTCAAAAAAAATCTGAGTGTTAAAGGCGTTGTCAAGACCAACCGTGGTAACCCTAATCAAATGCTCAAAAAATCTGAAAAAGAGTGGCAGGCCTCCTATTTCCTGCCATATCTGGCACATGCCACCATGGAGCCCATGAACTGCACTGTACATCTTCAAAGGGAACGCTGTACAATTTGGGCGCCATGCCAAAACCAGGGTGACCTGCTGGAAATGGCAGTAAGGGAAACAGGCCTTAAACCGGAACAGATAGATATTAATATAACTTTTATTGGGGGTTCCTTTGGAAGGCGGTATGAAGTTGATTTCGTAAAAGATGCCATTGAGATTGCTAAGACTTTAGACCAGCCTGTAAAAATGATCTGGAGCAGGGAGGAGGATTTCAGGCATGACTATTTCAGGCCTGCCAATTGCGCTCATATAAGGGCAGGGCTTGACAACAAAGGCCATATCACTGCCTGGAAGCATAAGGTAGTTGCCCCTTCTGTCTATGCCAGAATAGCCCCTTCACTTTTGAAAGATGGCATTGATCCATCAGCAGTTGAATCCATACACAATTCAGCCTATGATTTTGACCACCTCTATCTCGAATATGTATGGATAAAAGAGGAACAAGCACCGGTCCCCCTAGGCTTTTGGCGTTCAGTTGGCAATTCCCACAACTGTTTTACAGTGGAAAGCTTCATGGATGAACTTGCCTGGCTGGCTGGAAAAGATCCGCTTCACTTCAGGCTGGAGCATTTAAAGGAAAGTCCAAGGGCCAGAAAGGTATTGGAAACAGCGGCTCAAAAGGCTGGCTGGCCTGGCAAACCTGCAAAAAACAGGGCCTTGGGCATTTCCCAGCACTATCTGGTCTATACATATCTTGCCATGGTGGCAGATGTAGGCGTTGAACCTGAGACTGGGGATGTAAGGGTTCACAAAATCGTGTGCGCTGTTGATTGCGGCAGGGCACTCCATCCAGCAATTGTAAAACAGCAAGTGGAAGGAGGTATCCTCTTTGGCCTGAGCGCAGCCTTAAAGGAAGAAGTGAGTTTTGCCAATGGGGGAGTAGCCACGTCCAATTTTGATGATTACCCC
>JAMOVF010000162.1 GCA_027061625.1 Deltaproteobacteria bacterium | reverse complement strand
TGGCACCAGCCCGGAATCCATAGATATGGCCGAAGACCGCAAGAGTTTTCAGCAGATGCTTCAGAAACTTGGCCTGGTTCAGCCAGCCAATGACACGGCTACCGATCTCGAACAGGCTCTGGAAATCGCTAACCGCATTGGTTATCCGGTGGTGGTGCGCCCGTCATACGTGCTGGGGGGCAGGGCCATGAAAATAGTCTATGATGACAGCGGATTGAGGGACTTCATGGAAGAGGCGGTGCATGTGGCAGAAGGCCATCCCATTTTAATAGACAAGTTCCTACAGGATGCCACGGAAATTGATGTAGATGCCGTTTCTGACGGTGAACTTACGGTCATTGGCGGCATTATGGAGCACATAGAGGAAGCAGGCATCCACTCAGGCGATTCGGCCTGTGTATTGCCGCCGCGCACCATACCAGAAGAGATTCTTGAACAGATAAAGGATGCCACCAAGGCCATGGCCAGGGAGTTGAAGGTTATTGGCCTAATGAATGTGCAATATGCCGTTAAGGATGGCCAGCTTTATGTTCTTGAGGTGAATCCAAGGGCATCTAGGACTGTGCCCTTTGTAAGCAAAGCAACAGGGGTGCCCCTGGCAAAGATTGCTACAAAGGTAATGCTTGGAAAGTCGCTGGCCGATCAGGGTTTTACTGAAGAAGTCCATATTGATCATGTGGCAGTGAAGGAATCTGTATTTCCTTTCAGGCGTTTTCCTGGTGTGGACGTGGTGCTTGGGCCGGAAATGAAGTCAACCGGCGAGGTTATGGGTATTGACTCAGATTTCGGTATGGCCTTTGCCAAAAGCCAGCAAGGGGCTGGACTCTTTTTGCCCACCTCAGGCACTGCATTTTTGAGCGTTAAGCAGTCAGACAAGGAGGCCCTTTTACCCATAGCCAAGGCCTTGGTAAAGGCGGGTTTTGATATAACAGCCACTGAAGGAACAGCAGAATTTCTGAACAAGCATGGCGTTAAGGCCAAACGGGTCTATAAGGTTTCTGAAGGGCGTCCTAATGTGATTGACCTGATGAAGAATGGAAAGATCAATTTGGTCATCAATACGCCTAGCGGCAGGAAAAAGACCAGGTCAGATTCATATTATCTAAGACGCACCTGTCTTGATTATGATGTGCCATATTTTACCACTATTGCAGGAGCAAAGGCAGCAGCAGAGGCTATAACTGCCTTACAAAATCGTGAACTTGAGGTTAAGCCCTTACAAGACTATTATCATTCCAGCAAATGAATAAAAAACAGATTTACACTCCATTTTCCAGCAAAAATCAATTGAAAGGCTGCCCTATGCAACACAACAAATATTGGGCCAGCAGAATTCCTGGAGGGCCAAAAGAAGAATGCGGAATATTCGGCGTCTTCGGCCATCCAGAAGCGGCAAAACTAACCTACTTCGGTTTATACGCCCTTCAGCACAGAGGCCAAGAAAGCGCTGGCATAGTGGCCTTTGATAAAGACAATGTAAATGAATATAAGGCAATGGGGCTGGTGCCAGATATATTCAATGAGCGCATATTAAGCGAACTCAAAGGAAGCATTGCTGTGGGCCACGTGCGCTATTCCACAACAGGCTCTTCTGTATTGCAGAATGCCCAGCCTTTCTGTGTGCGCCATTCCGGATGTACCATTGCTGTGGCGCACAATGGCAACCTGGTGAATGCATTGAGCTTGAGGAATGAGCTTGAACGCCACGGCTCCATCTTCCAGACCACCATGGACAGCGAAGTAATTGTCCATCTGCTTGCAAAATCGGCCAGACAGGGGCTTAAACAGGCCATAACCACAGTTATGGAACAGGTTCAAGGGGCCTATTCCATAGTGATGGGCACTGAAGGCATGCTTATAGGCTTCAGAGATCCGCTGGGCTTCAGGCCGCTTTGCATTGGAAAACTCAATGGCAGTTATATTCTCGCCTCTGAAACGTGCGCCCTTGACCTAGTTCAAGCCGATTATGTGCGCCAAGTTGAGCCTGGTGAAGTGGTAATGATAGATGACAACGGCCTCCATTCCTTCCAGGCTGTTGAGTCAAAGAGGCGGGCCAACTGCATTTTTGAATTCATATATTTTGCCAGGCCAGACAGCGATATCTTTGGCAAAAATGTCTATATGTTCAGAAAACGCCTTGGTGCTGCATTGACAAAAGAGGTCACTGTAGATGCAGATTTTGCCATGCCTTTTCCAGATTCTGGAAATTATGCAGCAGTGGGATATGCCCAAGCAGCAAATATTCCATTGGAGCTGGCCGTAATAAGGAATCACTATGTAGGCCGCACCTTCATCCAGCCAAGCCAGACCATGCGTGACTTTGGGGTAAGAATAAAGCTGAATCCAGTAAAAGAGATGATCCATGGTAAACGGGTCATTTTAATAGAAGATTCCATCATCCGCGGAACCACAAGCAGGACTCGTATAAAGACCATACGGGATGCTGGCGCCAAGGAAATAACCATGCTGGTAAGCTGCCCGCCAACCCGTTTTCCATGCTATTATGGTATAGACTTTTCCAGCAAAGGCGAGCTGATTGCAGCAAAACACACTGTTGAAGAGATAAGAGAGTTCCTGGAGCTTGACGGCCTTCACTATCTGAGCATTGAATCCATGATTGAGGCAGCAGGCGGAGATGGCAATCGTTTCTGCATGGCATGTTTTAATGGAGATTATCCCACAAAAGTCCAGGACTATGCTGGAAAATACCAGATGGAAGCCTAGTCACTGTCAATGAATATTTCAGGTTGGGACAGGTCTCGCATCCTTGAGGCAGGCAAAAAGGCCCTGGAAACTGAAATCGCCGGACTGCAAGAGGTTTTGGGGCGCCTGGATGGCGGATTCACCGATGCCATAGAGCTTCTTTTCAACATAAAAGGCAGGGTTGTAGTTACAGGCATTGGCAAGTCTGGCCTTATTGGAAGGAAGATAGCTGCTACCTTTTCCAGTACAGGCACGCCGGCCATTTTCCTCCACCCAGTTGAAGCAATGCATGGAGACTTAGGAGTGGTCTCCAGCGGTGATGCAGTAATAGCAATTTCCAACAGCGGTGAAACCCAGGAACTGAATGCCCTTCTTCCCACATTTAAAGAACGCAACGTGCCGATTATTGCCTTAACAGGCAATCCCGCCTCAACCCTTGGCCGCAGCAGTCAAATAGTGGTGAATACCCGCGTTTCCAAAGAGGCTTGCGGCCTGGGCCTGGCTCCTACTGCCAGCACTACTGCAGCCCTGGCCATGGGGGATGCAATGGCAGTGGTGCTTCTTGAGATGCGCCACTTTAATGAAAAAGATTTTTTGAGAAATCATCCCGCTGGCACTCTGGGGGAAAGACTCAAGGTGCAGGTAAAAGAGGTAATGCTCACAGGGGAAAAACTCCCCTTAGTGCGCACTGGCTCAATGATTGCGGATTTGCTTAAAGAATTGGATGCCAAAGGCCTGGGCGCTGTTCTGGTGCTCGATGGCGATGAGAGATTGGCTGGCATCGTTACTGATGGCGATATAAGGCGTGCACTGATAAAATATAAAGACCTTCCACAGAGGAGTGTGGATGAGGTGATGACCAGGAATCCCAAATCTATCCTGCCAGAGACAATGGCAGCAGAGGCCTTGGAGCTCATGGAAAAACACCTCATTACAGTGCTTCCAGTGGTGGGAATAAAGGGCAAACTTGTAGGGATTGTCCACCTGCATGATCTTCTAGGCAAAGGACAATTCCGGTTTGTGGTATAGCGAGGTTAACTTATGTCTAAAAGTCTAAACAAGGTGATGTTGATAGGCCGCCTGGGCGCAGACCCTGAAATACGCTACACGCCCGATGGTGTGGCCGTTGCCAATTTCAGAATAGCTACGAACAGACCGGTCAAACAAGGGGATCAATGGGGTGAAGAAACGGATTGGCACAGGGTTGTGGCCTTTCGAAGGCTTGGTGAAATTGCAGGCGAATATCTTTCAAAGGGCAGCCAGGTATATGTGGAAGGAAGGCTTCAAACGAGATCATGGGAAGATCAGGACGGCAACACCAGGTGGATTACAGAAGTGGTTGCTAGAGAACTGATCCTGCTTGAGCCTAAGGCATCCCGCAGTTCTGCTGATGCAGGCGAATTGGAGCCACCACTACCTCCAGTTGAAGATGACGTTCCTTTTTAAGCCTGTGATCAAATTATGCACATTGGGGATTTAAGGCTCAATTATAACTGGAAGCCTCCAGCCCAGTGATTTGTAATCTGCATAAGGCTACTTCTAAAAATTTCGATTTTCGTTCAAGAACGAGGTAGCCTGGATTTGGATTGGTAATTTGTCTCTCCAAGAAGCCTTAGAATCTTGTCTGCATCAAGGCATTTCTGCCGTTATCTTCCCTGGTGCGGCGATGGCCGTGTGCAAAGACGGGGAAATTATTACTGTAGCCACAGCTGGCAAGGCCACCTATGTTGACTGGGCCCCTGAAATTACTGAAAACTCCATATTTGATCTTGCCTCATTGACCAAACCGCTTGTAACCGGCCTTGCTACTGTAGCTCTTTATGCAAAGGGTATAATAGGGCTGGATGATCCAGTGTCCAAATACTTTCAACCCTCAAACCCGGTTTGGAAAAACATTACTATCCGCCATCTGCTGCTTCACACTTCAGGACTGCCAGCTCACAGGCCATTTTATAAAATAGTGTTCTCTATGCCTGAAGAGATAAGACGCAGCCAAGTTGTAAAATCTATACTGGCAGCCCCTATTCAAGCTCCACCTGAGGAAAAAACTTTATATAGCGATCTCGGATTTATTCTGCTTGGAAGCATAATTGAAAAGATAACCTCATTGAGACTTGATCACGCATGGAAAAAACTT
>JAMOVF010000161.1 GCA_027061625.1 Deltaproteobacteria bacterium | reverse complement strand
GCTGTTTTTATCTTCTTTTCCAGGTGTCCCAAGGAGGCCGCCATAAAGGTGACGGGTAAGCTCAATTGCCTTTTGGTCTTCAACACTGCTCTGGTTTGCAACCACAAGGGGTATGCCAGCGGTGTGAAGCGACTGGGCAAGACCAGGAGAAAAGCCTAGAGGCCACGAGTTAGAACTTGCGGTATGGCAGGCATTTAAGATTACGGCCTGAGGCTGGCCTTGTTTGAAGATGGAGGCTGCCTCTTCCCCTTGCATAAGGGTTTCAAAACGATATGGCTCTGGGTACTTTGCTGGGCTTTCTTCCATAACAAGCCTTCCGCCAGGGCCTCCGTGGCCAATAAAGTGGATGATATTGAATTTTTTTTGGGCAAAAAGGGCTGTAAGATCCACTTCATTTGCCTTTACTGTGATCTCTATTTGCAAAAGATTTCTGGAGAGCCATGGTTCAAGGGCCTGTTTTAGTTTTTCCACCTCGCTTAATGGGTTGATTGGGGCTTTTTCATAGGTTGGCGCTGGAAGGGAAAGGATTATCAAGAGTTTGTAGGGAGGTTGTGCCGGAAAAGAGATAAAAGGCCTGCTTCCAGGCAGGCTCCTTATAAGGCTGATATTGGGGTTTGAAAGAAGGGGTTTGGTGTCGCCTGGACGCCAAAGAAGTTCCCAGGGAAGGTCATGGAGGAGGTGGCTTTCAGAGCCAAGACGGATTGCAAAAGGCGCTTGGTTTTCTAGTAGTTTATCGAATTTTGTCCTGCGGCCCTTGGTGGCAAAGAGTGCCCGGAAAAGTTCCTCGCCAAAGGGGAGGTAATCTTCATGAGGGATGTTTCTGTGGTTTTTGATAAAGCGCTGCCATAAAGACTGGGGAAGCCTTGCCTTTGTGACGCTGTCGCCATCAAGGGTTACCAAAAAAGTGTCATCAATGTCATCTGATGGACTTAGATAAAAGACTAATTCAGAAATCATGATTTAATTACCCCACCCTTTTTTAAGGCCTTACTTTGACAGGTAATTCATAATGATAAGGAAAACAACAATTTTATCTTAAAACAACTATATTTTGGGAGGTGTTCATATTATCGTGAACCCATTTGACATGGATAGCAAAGAATTTATTGTTTATAGAAATTTATTCTAGGAGGGAACTATGGAAGTATTTATTGATGAATTTGAAGGAAGTGTAAAGAAGTTTCAAAATGCCCTTGAAAAAGAGAAAAAGAAAGTTGAAGAGATTGAAAAGGAGCTTGAGCCTGTTCAGAATAGGCTTCTCGAAATAGAAACGGAGTTGCTGGACATTCAGAGGGAATTAAGAAGAAACGAAGCCAGAATAAGGGATATCAAAAATCATCTAAAGAGAATAAAAAAGAAGACCCTTGAAGTAGAAACAGAAAGACAAATCGAAATGCTTGAAAGGGACAGGCAGAGGCTTTTAAAAGAGCTTAGAGAGAGGGAAGCAAAAGTACGGGATTTAAGGTCAAAGTATCAAGATCTAGTCTTTGAAGAAAATGATTTACTGAGGAAAGAAATTGAGCTTGAAGAGGAAAAGGTGGTTCATAAAGAAAGAATCCAAAAATATATAAGAAGCATAGAAGCGGCCATGCGTTCTATTCAGAGGGAAATAGATAGTTATCAGGCCATGAATTAATATCAAAAAACAAGTAAAGGCTATCTCTTAAAATAACTCTTGCAATAGATATACCCTTAATTTTTAGAGGTAGCCAATTATAAAAAATTTTCTAAACCAATGGGGAAGGCATAAATAGCCTTGAATAGAGATTTTGGGCATAACGGTCTGTCATGCCTGCAATAAAGTCTGAGACCATGCGCTCATAAGGCACTTTTTCCATATGTTGCAGCACGTCTTCCTCATATAGCTTTTTGCTCTCTCTTAAAAAGGCGTCTTTGTGCTTTAAAAAGTATTCATAAAGGTCAAAAAGTATCTTGCGGGCCTTTTCAAATTCGTTGTGGACCTGCGGGGCACGGTAAACGTTCTCATAGAGAAAGGCCCTTATATTCAACATTGTGGTGTACATGTGGGGGCTGATGGCAAGATGCATCTCGCCGTCAACCACCTTGGTGGAGATTATAACGTCCCTGATCATGGCTCCAGTCCGTTCACTGTGGGTATCTCCAACCACTTCTACACATTCCGGCGGGATATCCTTTTCCTCTATAACGCCGCTTCTGATGGCATCATCAAGGTCATGGCTTAGATAGGCAATGACATCGGCTATGCGTACAATCCTGCCTTCGGTGGTTGCTGCCCATTTGCCAAGGGTCCTGGGAATGATTTCCCCAAATCCCTTGGAATGTTTCAAGATGCCGTCACGCACTTCATAGGTGAGATTGAGGCCTCTTCCACCATTTTCAAGGAAATCGATAACTCTCAGGCTTTGCCGGCAGTGGGAAAAGCCGCCAGGCACTATTTCATTTAAGACTGTCTCACCTGCGTGGCCAAAAGGTGTATGGCCAAGGTCATGGCCTAGGGCCACAGCTTCTGTCAAATCCTCATTGAGCTGCAAGGCCCTTGCAATTGTGCGGGCAATTTCTGCTACTTCAAGGGTGTGGGTTAGCCGTGTCCGATAATGATCGCCCATTGGCGACAAAAAGACTTGGGTTTTGTGTTTGAGTCGCCTGAAGGCCTTTGAATAGACGATCCTGTCCCGGTCACGCTGAAAAGGCGTTCTGAATTGACAGGGCTGGGAGGGATGCTTTCTGCCTTTGGTTTTGGAGCTTAAACAGGCCTGAGGGCATAAAGTCAGCTTTTCTCTTTCCTGAATCTGCTCTCTTACCGTGGGCCCGTCATGGTAGATCTGTGATTGTGTGCCTAAATACGCGACCATTGATATTCCTTATACTTAGCAGAGTAAAATAAATCAACCCGCCCTTGTTCTAACCAGACAGAAGGTTTGGGCAACGACATAGACAAAGGAAAGGAAAAGGGCGCTCCAAAGAAAGGCAGGTTTTGCACCATATCCAAGCAAATAGGCAGCCCCTGCACAAAATAAGGCAGCAGGGAAGATAAAATATACCTTGGTTTCCAAAGAGAATGGATTGCAGGATCTGGAAAACCACATATCCAGGCCTTGAGAGGTGAATTCAGCAGTAAGTATCAATATAACAAGGATGGTTGAACTGCGGGATACGTGAGGAACAAGCACAAGGGCAACCATGGGAACGGCCATGGCAAGGAGCAGTCTGCCCACTGCTAATGGCCCATTTTTTAAACATATGGGAAGGCCTCGCCTTACATATTCAAAACCTGAGGCCAAGGTTAGGGCCAGCATGGCCAAGCCATATACCAGAATTGTTGTCTGGTCATTGAAAAGCAGCCTCACCACCAATCCTAGGCCCAAAAGGCCCAGGGCCCACCGGAATCTTGGGCTCAAGGAACCCTCTTTATAATATAGAGCTGCGGCGAGAAACAAAGTTGCAGTTACTGCTCCGCATAGCAGTGAAGCCACAACTGTTTTGCCGGGAAAGGTGGCAATCATCAATACAAGGCCTGCAACTATCATCTGAATTGTGGTTTTTATCTTGCCTAGCTCCATAACAGGCAGCTCTTTGCCTTCTCTTTGCAGTACAGCCCTGAGTTCAGTTACGAGGAATTCCCGTAGAAATATTGGCCAAACGATCCATAGAGGTAATATCTTGAGATCCACCAGCGGGATGAAGCAGACTGTTATAAAAATTTTGTCTGCTATGGGATCAAGCATTTTCCCCAGTTTGGTCACTCCATCACGCCTGGCCATCAGACCGTCTAAATAGTCTGTTATGCCCAGGATGGTAAATATTACCAAGGAGATAATTCTGGAATAAGTGCTGCCATATATCAAGAAATATGGCAAAGGCAAAAGGGCTACTCTTAAAAGCGTTAGTTGATTTGCTGTAATCTTCATATTCTTATTTTATCGCCATGAGCGGGCGTGTGATTTAATCAAAGTACGGATTACTTAGCTTAATATGGTTAATTGTCAAGAAAAGATACAGAAAATATTTTCATGGGATGGTTATTACAATTTTTTAAGGGGCCTGTTTAGCTGCTCCATTCCATCTATTCCATAAACCCGCACCTTGCGGCTTCTGGGGAACTCGCGCTTCATAATGGATTGAAGCATCTTTTTAAGCTGCCGTTCTTCAACCTGCAATTCCTGATTTTCATAACCCCTTTCTTTGATAAAATAACCGCCTTGATCCTGCTTGATTATGGAAACTCCCCGGTTGCGTTTGTATGATAGGACTTCAACACCTTTGCCAGGTTCACACTTTTTTAAGGCCCTGCAAATTTTTAATAGGGCGCTGTCTATATTCACTAAAGCCATGGCGCTCTTTTCAAGAAAGGGCTTTGAGCTGTTCTATTATTTTTTCAAATTGTTCAGGATCAGTGCAGGAAATTTGGAGACGGCCGCCTTTTTTGGTGAGTTTTATGGATACCTGTGCCCCAATAACTTCAGAAAGCTCTTCACACAAACGCTGGATGTCTGGATCGGGCATTGGAGGCGTCTTGGGCTTGCCGCCGCTCTTTGCAAGGCTGCGGGCCAAGGTCTCTGCTTGGCGGACGCTCAATTCTTTGTCTATTATTGCGTCCCTGAGCATCCTTTGAAGCTCAGGTGTTTCTAAGGAGAGAATTGCCCGGGCATGTCCAGGGGTAAGAATGCCGTCTGCCAAATCTTCTTTGACATAATCAGGAAGCTGCAGCAGCCTCAGCGCATTGGCCACGGTTGAACGCTTTTTGCCCACCTTGGCAGCCACTTGAGATTGCGTAAGGCCGAACTCATTTATCAGCCTTTCATAGGCCTGGGCCTCTTCCAAGGGATTCAGATCTTCCCGCTGGATATTTTCAATAAGGGCAAGCTCCAGTGCCTCAGAAGGGCTGACATTTTTGATGACCAC
>JAMOVF010000160.1 GCA_027061625.1 Deltaproteobacteria bacterium | reverse complement strand
CAGTGGCCCCTTCAGACACTGCAGACACGATCTGCCGCAAGGGTTTTGCGCGGCAATCGCCAGCAGCATATATTCCCTGTATTGAAGTCTGCATCCACTCATCAGTTATGATGAAACCCCGTGCGTTCTTCTTTATGGCATCTGGCAGAAAATCTGTATTTGGATGCATACCTACAAATATGAATACCCCTTGTACTGGCAGCACCTTGGTCTCGCCGCTCTTTTTGTTCTTCAAATGAACAGCTTCAACGCCATCGCTGCCGTCAATTTTTTCAACTACGCTATCCCATATAAACTCTATTTTAGGATTGGAAAATGCCCTTTCTTGCAGCCATTTCACTGCCCGCAGCTTATCCCTTCTATGGATTAAATAGACCTTTTTGACTATCTTGCTCAAAAAGAGGGACTCTTGAACAGCGCTGTCGCCGCCGCCGACCACTGCTACAACCTGATCCCGAAAGAAGGGGCCATCACAAGTTGCACAATAAGAAACGCCCTTGCCTCTAAATTCTTCTTCTCCAGGCACTCCAAGTTTGTTTGGTGCTGCACCAGTGGCTATGATCACTGTGTTGGCAGTCAAACCTTCTCCAGATTGGGATTTGAGCAAAATCTCAGTTTTGTCCCCCAGCTCCAAGGAGTTAATTTCGAGACCTTTTTCCTCAATGGAAAACTTTCTCATCTGGGCAGCCATCTTGTCCACGAGGTCAAAACCTGAAATCCCTTCGGGAAAACCGGGATAATTCTCTATCCAGTCAGTTGTGAGTACTTGCCCACCAGGGCTCAGGCGTTCTATCAATACGGCTTTAAGTCCAGCCCTGCCAGCATAAAGCCCTGCAGTAAGACCGGCAGGGCCTCCTCCAATTATAGCTAGTTGGTAGTCTGGCAATTTTATAATACCTTCTTCAAGGCATTCTCAATCATTGCCTTGCCTACAGCACCGGTAATCTGTTCCACAACTTTTCCATCTTTGAATAGAATTAAAGTCGGTATTGCCCTGATTCCGAACTTGCCCGGAGTGACTGGATTTTCATCCACATTCATTTTGGCAATAACAACCTTTCCTTCATATTCCTCTGCCAATTCTTCAATGACTGGTGCTATTGCACGGCAAGGTCCGCACCATGCAGCCCAAAAATCGACCAGAACTGGTAGCTCCGAATTTATTACTTTTTCCTCAAAGTCTGCATCTGTAACATGTAGTACTTTATCCGCCATATTCGATTTCCTCCGCTAATTAAAAAAATCACATGACACCTAAAATTAAAAACTTTAGGTTAGGAATGGGTGCCTGTCAAGGCAGATTGTTGCGAGTAAAAGCGGTTAAGCTTTCCAATTCGTCAAGGAATTGGTTATTGATTAATAGTATACAAGTAAAAAATATTTAGCGCCACCTTATTTATCTATCTGATGGGCAATATCCTGCTGGTTTATAACCTGGTACCAAGTGATAGATTCCTTCTAGGTTCCGGTACTGTTCATTATAGTCCAGGCCATAACCCACTAGAAAGCCTTTTGGTATGTCAAAGCCCACGTAATCAACTTGAACATCAACTTTGCGCCGTTCTTTCTTATCAATTAAACAGCAGATTTTTACAGAAGCAGGCTTGTGGAGTTTCAAGACCTCTGTCAAATATTCCAAAGTATAACCTGTATCCACAATGTCTTCTACCACTATCACATCTTTTTCTGATATATCCAGCTCAATATCCTTAGTAATACTTACTTTCCCTTGAGACTCCATACCTGAACCATAGCTATGCAGCCTAACAAAATCTATTTCAACCTGAGCATCCACTGCCCTGCAGAGATCTGCCAGAAAAATAAAAGCCCCTTTAAGTATGCCGATTAATACCAAGGGCCTGCCGCTGTAGTCGCGGGAAATCTCTTTTCCAAGCTCCTTGACGCGCGCCTTAATTACGTCAGGGGCGAGAATTTCTGTCAGCTGATCTTTTTCCTGCATCTTTCATTGCTCCTTTAGCTCGCCAATATTGACAAGTGACTATATAATATTAATTTAAGCCGAGGCCGCCATGGATATGGCGGCTTTTGTATCATGAGATAAGATATCAAGCAAATGGAGGTTAATCATTTTATGCCTATATATGAATTTTCTTGTCAAAAATGTAATAGTAATTTTGAAACCTTTGTGATTTCTCACAAAAATATAAATTCAGTTCAATGCCCTAAATGCGGTTCAAAAAAAGTTCAGAAGGTCGTATCTGCTTTTAATTGTGGTTGCTCATCTGGAGGTTCACTTTCATTCGGAGGTTCATCTGGCTGCGGGGGCGGTTCCACTCGTTTTGGGTGAGCATAATTCAATGCCCGGCTGGAAGCCGGGGCAGGAGGCATAAATGCTGATAATTGAAGATTTATGGGTGGATGTGCAAGGCCAGGAAGTGCTCAAGGGCATCAATATGGAAATAGGTCAAGGGGAAACCCATTGCCTTTTTGGTAAAAATGGTTCTGGCAAGACCACCCTTTTAATGACCTTGATGGGCTTTTCTGGCTACAAAGTGAAGCATGGTAAGATTACGTTCAAGGGGCAAGATATTACATTTATGCCCATTCATGAGCGTGCCAGGCTTGGAATCGGTATTTCCTTTCAAAGGCCTCCAACGCTGCGTGGGGTCAAACTGCGGGATATGCTTGCAATATGCAGCCGCGGAAATGCTGATGCAGCAGCACAGTTGGCTGTGAGTTATGGTTTTGACCATTTTTTAGACCGTGAAGTAAACTTAGGCTTTTCAGGGGGCGAGATTAAAAAATCTGAACTGCTGCAGCTTTTGGCTCAGAATCCGGATTTGACACTTCTTGACGAACCTGAATCTGGCGTAGATATTGAAAACCTTAATGTTATTGGTGATATGATCCGCAAATTATTGGAAAAGGATAAACATAAGGGCCGTACGAAGTCCGGGCTCATAATTACCCATACAGGATTTATTTTGAATTATGTAGCTGCTGACAAAGGCCACGTGATGCTGAATGGCAAGTTGTGCTGCCAGGGTAATCCTGTAGAAATATTCGAAGGCATCCAGAAATATGGTTATGAGGAGTGCGCACGATGTCAGCTATAAAAGATAACAGCCCTTCAGATGAAAAAGAATTGCTGGAGCAGTTTATACCAGCTTCTCAAGCGGAAGCCATCCAAGACCTCGAGGAGTTGGATAAAGAGGAGTTAAAGCGCCTCAAAGAGACAGGGGTGGATCTAAGTGCTAAAGACCGAATTGGCACCTATTTTCAGACTAACTGCGGTGTTGCAGAGTGCTCCTGTGACTTTCAGGGTGTGGAAATGCTTCCCATTACTGAGGCCCTTAAAAAATATGATGGCCTGAAAGAATATTATTGGAAACTTATCCCCAGGGAAAAGGATGCCTTTACAAAAGAAGCGGCTGATGACCTAGATAATGGCTATTTTATCCGGGCGCTGCCTGGGGAAAAAGTGGTATATCCCCTTCAAACATGCCTCTATATACGGACAGATAAAGTGCGGCAAAGGGTGCATAATATAGTTGTGGCAGAAGAAGGCTCTGAACTGCATATAATTACAGGCTGCGCCACACATCCCAAGCTCACTTCAGGGCTCCATATTGGAGTCTCTGAATTTTACATCAAAAAGGGAGCAAAACTCATATTCACAATGATACACAACTGGGGTGAAGAGGTCGTAGTACGTCCCAGGAGCGCAATCTTAGTAGAAGAAGGCGGCACATACCTTTCCAATTATGTGAGCCTTAAAGGGGTAAAGTCTGTTCAGACTTTCCCAACGGCAACGCTCAAAGAAGGAGCTTTGGCAAGATTTAATTCAGTTATTGTTGCCCCTAAAGGGTCGGAAATAGATACTGGTGCAAGAGTGATCTTGGAAGGCAGAGGAAGCCGCTCGGAAATAATTTCAAGGACCATATCTTATGGCGGAAAAGTAATAGCGCGGGGCCATTTGGTGGGCAAAGTGCCAGAAATTAAGGCCCATTTGGAATGTCAGGGGCTTATTCTTTCAGATGAAGGCATAATTCATGCAATTCCAGAATTGGAAGCCCATGTGGCAGATGTGGATATGTCTCATGAGGCAGCGGTAGGCAAAATTGCCAGGGAAGAAATAGAATATCTCATGGCCAGAGGACTTGATGAAGAAGAAGCCACCTCCACCATTGTGAGAGGATTTTTGAATGTTAAAATAGAAGGCCTGCCAAAAGAACTGGAAGAGGAATTGGAAGCGGCTGTAAGGGAATGCCAAAAAGGCATATAGTTGAAGTTGAATGTCTGATAAAAAAGTCAATAATCCGCACATTCCTGAAAATGTCCATTCAGAAAATATAACCTGTGTCCGTGAAACAGATGAAATAAGTTTTGCCGACTTGATATCTGTATTATGGCGCAGGCGCTGGACCATTTTGTTTTGTACGCTCTTTTTTATATGTCTAGGTGTGTTGTATGCATATTTCTCCATGCCCCAATATGCCATTACTGCGCAAATGAGGCCGGGAATAACTGGTTATACAAAGAATGGTGATCCCAAATATGATCTTAAGCCCCAAGATATAAAAATTTGGTTTGATAAAAAGGCTTATATTGACCAGGTGAGAAAGAGTGGGCTGGTCAATCCTGAACAGGAAATACATATCAAGGCATCTCTTTCCAGGAATAGTAGCGTTGTAACGGCCATGCTTTTATGGCCCGATCCAGAAAAAGGCAAGGATATTTTATCATCGGTATTAAAAGGCTTGACTCATGCAGGTTCACAAAGTTTGAAACGCAGTCTTACTGTTAGCCAAGCCGAAATAAAAAAGAAGATTGCTGATAAGCTGGCGCAAATTAAACTTCTTGACCTTGAGAAGAGACGTTTTAATGAAAAAATCGAAAAAGAAAAACGCAACATCAAGCTTGTAAAAGCTGATATAGTGGTTACAAAGCAGAAAAAGGAACAATTGCAGCGCCTAGTTGAAAGCATAAAAGCTCAAATTGGAACAATCAATAAAAATACCCAGGAATTGATCAGATTGCGCAACAATCTCCTTAAAGTGAAGGGTGAACAACTTTCTCTTTTGATGTATTCTAATATTATTCAACAAAA
>JAMOVF010000159.1 GCA_027061625.1 Deltaproteobacteria bacterium | reverse complement strand
AAGGTTGGTTCTGAGATTATGCCCACTGAGCCTTATATGCTTGGTAGCCACTCTGGTTGCTGCGGTATCTGGGTCAGCGGACCAAATGAAGACTGGGTACCCGATGATTACAAATGGGGCTACAATAGAATGACCACAGTTAATGGCCTCTTCACCGCTGGTGACGGTGTTGGAGCTTCTGGTCATAAGTTCTCCTCTGGCGCCCATTCTGAAGGCCGCATTGCAGCCAAAGCAATGGCTCGCTACATCCGCGACAATGCTGACTTTACTCCTACTTTGGCAGTAAGCGCTGATGACTTGAAAGCAGAGATCTATAAGCCTGTAACTTGGTATTATGAGAATTATCAGAAGACCACTGATGAAATGGTCAACCCCAACTACATTAAGCCACGCCACATGATGGAGCGCTTGATGAAATACACCGATGAGTATGGTGGAGGTTGGTCACCCTACTACATGACCAATGGCAAATTGCTCGAGATTGCAATGCAGCATCTACAGTGGCTCCGTGAGGACTCTGAGAAGATGGCAGCTGGCGGTCTTCATGAGCTTCTCCGTGCATGGGAGAATTTGCACAGGATTTGGACTGTTGAAGATCATCTCCGTCATATTCAGTTCCGTGAAGAAAGCCGTTACCCAGGCTTCTACTATCGCGGTGACTTTATGCAGGCAGATGACAAAGACTATGATGCTGGTGGATGGAAGTGCTTTGTAAACTCCAAGTATGATCCAAAGACTGGCGAATGGAGCGTCTTCAAGAAAAAATGTCATCAGATTATTCCTGACTAATAGGTAATCTGTGAAGAGCTTCGTTATCATGGTTTAAAATAACTCCCAGGTGCCTTATGATTAGGCACCTGGGATTTTTCATACTCGCTGTTTTCTGTTTAAATAAGGATCAAAGCTGAAGGCTCATTGATATGAACCTTGAGCTTTGGCCCTTGAAAAGCAAATAAATCCTTACAGGGAGAAAAGGAGTAATGATATGAGTAATAGCATTTTAGTGGTAGGCGGCGGCTTCAGTGGTTTGACTGCTGCATTGGAAGCCGCTGAAGCGGGCTATGATGTCTATTTAGTGGAAAAGGAAAGTTATCTAGGGGGAAGGGTAGCTCAGCTTAACAAGTACTTCCCAAAGCTATGTCCTCCTACTTGTGGACTGGAGATCAACTTTAAGCGGTTAAAAACAAACCCAAGAATCACTGCCTACACCTTGGCAGATGTTACTTCTGTCAGTGGTGAGCCCGGCAACTATACTGTAGAAGTTACAGTTAATCCAAGATACACCACTCCTCAATGCACTAATTGTAAGCCCGGAGAAGAGGCAGCCTCTACCGAGGTGCCAAATGAGTTTAATTTTGGCATGGATACAAGAAAGGGTATCTACATGCCTCATCCTATGGCCTACCCTAATCAGTGTGTATTAGATCCAGCTATTGCATCCACTGATGAAGCTCAGGCCATTGCTAATGCTATGCCAGACGGTTGCGTAGATTTATCTCAGCAGCCTGAAACAGTTACCTTAAATGTTGGTGCAATTGTCATGGCCACAGGTTGGCAACCATACGATCCCAACAATATGGATAACCTCCATTTTGCAGACTTTGATAATGTGGTAACCAATATGATGGTTGAGCGCATGGCCTCTCCATCTGGCCCCACAAATGGTAAAGTGGTAAGGCCGTCTGACAATGAAGAGCCAAAGGTTATTGGATTCTGCCAGTGTGCAGGCTCTAGAGATGAAAATCATTTAGCATTTTGTTCCTACATTTGCTGCATGGCCACTCTTAAACAGATAACTTATATTCGTGAACAGAATCCTGATGCAGAAATTTATGTATTTTATATTGATATTCGCTCTCCTGGAAGAAAATATGAGAACTTCTATGCCAAAATTAAGGCAGATGAGAAGGTCCATTTTATTAAAGGTAAAGTAGCAGATATCAAAGCCGGCAATGAGCCCGGGAATGTGGTTTTGGTGGCCGAAGATACCATAGGCGGTGGCAGAGTAGAGCAGGAAGTGGAGCTTGCTGTTCTAGCTACTGGAATGCAGCCTGTGGGAGCTGAGAATAAAATTCCCGGCATAGATTATGATCAGGATGGCTTTGTTGTGGAAACCGATGGTGTTATTCCTTGCGGATGCGCTAAAAGGCCAATAGATGTTGTATCATCAGCCCAAAGCGCTACCGCTGCCGCATTAAAAGCAATTCAGGTTGTTAGGAGGGCAGGATAATGTCAAAAAATATAGGATTGTATATATATACAGGTGATGGAATTAAGGATGCTGTAGATATAGACAAGCTCATTGAGCTTGCTACAGGTGAGCTAGGAGTCAAAGTAGCTAAGGCAGTTGATGATCTTTATTCTGAAGCTGCAGCTAACATGATTAAGTCCGATATAGAGGCAGAAGAGCTTAATGCAATTATTCTTGCTGGTTATTCTCCTCGTTATGACTTTGATTATATGGACTTCCCTGGGGTCTATGTGGATAAAGTTGGCCTTAGGGAGTTAGTAGCTTGGTCACATCAGATCGATCCCAATGCTGAAGATGCTGATGCTCAAAAAGAGCATGTTCAGGAACTGGCTGAAGACTATATCCGCATGTATGTAACAAAAATGGGAAAAGTCGAGATGCCAGAGCCTTTCAAGCTTGAGCAAATTTATGATCGCTTGCTTGTAATAGGTGGTGGTGTTGCTGGTATGCAAGCTGCCCTAGATGCTGCTGATGCAGGCTATGAAGTGGTAATTGTTGAAAAAGAATCTGAGCTTGGCGGTAATGCTAAGAATTTTAGAAAGCAGATACCAGTTGGGCCAGATTATTCTACCTTAGCAGATCCTATAGTTGGTGATTTGATAGCCAAGGTAGAGGCCCATGATAAAATAACAGTCAAGACTTCCACTGAAGTTGCTAGAACTGCTGGTGAGCCCGGTGAATTCAGGGTCAGCTTAAAACCGGCTGGCACAAAGAGCGAATGGGATGCTCCAGTGCCTTTGACTGAAGAAGAAAAATTTGATGAGAATGGCAAAGAGCTAAGCGCTGAAGACCAAAAGAAAAAATTTGAAGAGAAAAATGAAGGCAGAAAGGATTACATGGAAGTAGATCCCAATGCTGAAATGTTTGGCGCAGTGGTCTTGTCATCAGGCTGGAAGCCTTATGAGCCTGCTGAAGATGAGTTCCCTCATCTAGCATGGGGCAACCCAAATGTAGTTACCAATTATGCCTTTGAGAAGATGGCTAAGGCTGGCAAGGTAACCCGTCCATCTGATGGCAAAGAGGTTAAAAGTGTTGCCTTTGTTCTGAGCCCTGGTGGGAAAGAAGATGATGCAGACTTCCCTTATGCCTCAGCAGTGACAAGCATGGTAGCTTTAAAGCAGGCTAAAATGCTTAGAGAGGATCAGCCAGAAGATGGTCAAGCTTACATCTTTTACCAGCATATGCGCACAGTTGGCCAATATGAATACTTCTATAAAGGCCTTCAGAACGATCCGGGAATATTCCTCACAAAAGGTGCGGTTACAGAAGTTGCAGATGATGGCTCTGGCAATCTGACTGTAAATGTTGAGGATACCATCCTTGGTGATAACATAAGCGTAGATGTAGATATGGTGGTGCTTGCCACAGGCATGGTTCCAACCACTAGAGATGAGGCTGTAATTAACTTTGCATATCGTCAAGGCCCTGCATTCCGTGATTTGGAGCTATTTGGCGGTTATTGTGATTCTAACTTTATCTGCTTCCCATATGAAACAAGGCGCACAGGCGTATATGCTGCCGGAGGTGTTCGCAGATCCTTAACCATTGAAGAATCAATGGAAGATGGTTCTGGTGCAGCCTTAAAGGCCATTCAGTGCTTGCAGGCGGTCAGAGAAGGCCATGCGGTTCATCCCCGTACATGGGATTATGACTATCCAGATTTCTACTTCCAGCGTTGTACCCAGTGTAAGCGCTGCACAGAGGAATGTCCCTTTGGTGCCCTTGATGATGATGAAAAGGGGACACCAAAACCCAATCCAACAAGGTGCCGCCGTTGTGGAACCTGTATGGGTGCATGTCCAGAGCGTATTATTGGATTTAAGGACTATAACATTGACATCATCGGCTCTATGATTAAATCCATTGAAGTTCCAGATGATGATGAAGACAAACTGCGTATGATAATCTTTGCTTGTGAGAATGATGCCTATCCAGCACTTGACATGGCTGCAAGAAGGGGGCATACATGGTCACCACTTCCAAGGATTATTCCAGTCCGTTGCCTTGGTTCTGTGAATGTTGCATGGATTAAAGACGCTATGTCAAGCGGAATGGATGGCGCATTGCTCCTTGGATGTAAATATGGTGAAGATTATCAGTGTCACTTTGTTAAGGGTAGTGAGCTAGCCAATCGAAGAATGGAAAATGTGGCAGAGACCTTGAACTCTCTTGGAATGGAGCCTGAAAGGGTTAAACTGGCACAAGTTGCTATTGATGAATATGATAAAGTGCCTGAAATTATAAATGAATTTGTAGAGGAAGTCGTTGGGATGGGTCCCAACCCCTTCAAAGGCTGGTAGGAGGTATATACAATGTCGGAATATACGAAAATCAAACCGGACCTTGATTTTATCAAGGGTGTTATGGAAGCGGGTGGAGATACCGTCAACAGGTGCTATCAATGTGCTACTTGTTCGATAGTTTGCCCTCTTTCCACAGAGGAAAGCCCGTTTCCCAGAAAAGAAATGTTGTGGGCTCAGTGGGGACTCGCTTCCAAGGTAGCTGGAGATGTAGATGTCTGGTTGTGTCATCAGTGTGGTGATTGCAGTGCATATTGTCCACGCGATGCGAAACCCGGCGATGTTTTAGGTGCTATTAGGGCAAATGCTATTAAGTATTATGCAGAGCCTAAGGCCTTGGCCAATCTATTAAGCACAACAAAGGGCATGATAACTACAGTAATTGCTTCAATGGTAGTAGTGCTTTTTGTAGCCTTGCTGTGGTCATTTGTTACAGGAGAGTCATGGCCCTTTCCTAAAGGGACTGTAGAATATCATAAGTTTTTAAGCGTAATTCCTATTGATATTATTTATCTTTCCCTTGCGGGTTTTGTGGCATGGGTCTCTTACAAAGGACTAACCCGCTTTTGGGAAGATATTTCCAAAGGTGCAGGTTTAGGCGAATCCTATACAGGCACCCTTCCCAGACCAGCATTAATAC
>JAMOVF010000158.1 GCA_027061625.1 Deltaproteobacteria bacterium | reverse complement strand
TATAGATTGTTTGCCTGTCCCCGATTTCCCTTTAATTTGGTGAAAAACTACTCTCAAAGGATTCCTGGAGGTATCCATGTTTTTCATGTAGGAAGGAAAACTGTTATACTTTACAATCAAGGCATTGAAAACGAGAATGTTGTCTAACGGCGTCTCAAACTAAAAAAGGAGATGGAGCTATGAATTGTGCAATACGTATATTGATATGTTTTCTATTTTTGAGCAGCAGTTTGGCATTTGCTGATCAACAGGAGAAACCTGTTTCCAAGATGCCTCTGGTGCATTTGAGGGCAGAAGCTGTGTCTGAAATAGCTAACGACTTAATGATCGTAAGGCTTGAAGCCATGGAAAAGGGGAAAGATACGGCCAAGCTGGCAGATATTGTTAATTCCAAGATGAAAAAGGCGATTTCACTGGCAAGGAAACTAAACGATGTTCAGATCAAGACCACAAATTACAGGACCAGTCAATGGTGGGAAAAAGGAAAGCAAAAGGGCTGGATAGTAAGACAGGAATTGGTGCTGAAGGGTAGGGATATGAAGGCTTTAACCCAGCTTCTAGGCAAACTACAGGCCTTTTTACACCTTAATGGTATGGAATTTGAGCCTTCCAGGGAGAAGGTTGATGAGATGCAGGATAATTTAATTGCAAAGGCCTTACAAAAATTTAAACAAAGGGCAGATATTGTGGCACACCAATTTGATTTTCAAGGCTGGAGGCTTAAGGATGTTTCTATCTCCACTTCGGGCCGTTATCCAAGCCCTGTTCCAATTTACAGGGCCAAGATGATGGTTGACACAGCAGAGTCAGTAACAGCTCCAGAAGTATCACCAGGCATGAACCAGGTAAAGGTTTCGGTATCTGGGAGTGTTGCTCTTTTAAAGTAAAAATAAAAAAGCGGGGTCACTTGAACCCCGCTTTTTATTTTTAGGGAGAGAGATCATGATTAGAGGAGGTGTTTATAAACTGTCTTGAAAGATTATCTTAATAAAATTTTTTAAAATGCAGCCTCTACTTGATTTCTATCTGTTTGGCCTTGCTCTCCTCCTTTTTGGGCAAGGTAATCTTTAAGACGCCCTTATCATATTTTGCCTCGATTTTGTCTTGATCTACAGGCACAGGAATTCTGATGGCCCTGGAAAATGTGCCATACCTAGTTTCCATCCTGTAATAATTTTCACCTTTTTCTTCCTTTTCCCTCTTTTTTTCGCCTTTGATGATAAGCATGTCACCTGAGACGGAAACATCAATATCTTTTGGCTCCATGCCTGGCAGTTCTGCTTCTACAATAACGGCATCGTCCGTCTCTTTTACATCAATTGCCGGTACCCAGGCGGTTTCTGCTTCTGCAGGCAGCAGTTCACCACGTCCAAAGAAGTCCTCCCATAATTTATCCATTTCCTGACGAAAACGGCTCAATTCCTTCACTGGTTTCCATGGAGTAATTTCAAACATCTATTTCTACCTCCTTTGAAATAATTCCCTTCAATTTAACAAATAAGCACTTAAGGAGGTGAGTCAAGGGCTGGAATTACTCCTTGGATAATAGGTCATTCAGGATCTTGCAGGTGCCCCGGATAACTTTAAGGCATTCCTGGCGTCTGCTGTTGGGATCTTTGTAAAAGGTTTTAACGCTGTTTCTGTCTTTCCAGTTGACCCTGGCAATGTTTGAACAATTTACACCACCATATTCCTTGGTTAGTTCCTCAAATTCCTTTACCAGTTTGTAGCTCAAACGCCACATATCCTTGTGATCCTTGGACTCAGGATCTTTTTTTCCCATGGTAAAACCGATCAAGGCCAAGGCGCCGGAAAGGGTGCCGCACACCTTACCAGTGCTTCCCATGCCTCCCCCAAAGGGTGCCATGGCAGCTATAAGTTCTGGTGATGGTGGTTTGTCTCCAACTAGCGGTGAACAGGCCTGCAAAATTGCCTGGCTGCAGTGGAAACCTCTTAAAAAGAGATCAACTGCATTGTCGCACATTTTCTGGTTAGTATCCATTATTTTGCTCCTTTAACTAATATATTATTTTTATCCAAACAATAACGCTAAAATTGCTGTGCCAGCCATAATCGAGGCCAAAATCAGGGCCATTCCAATTGTGCTGCTCAAATACATCAATTTTACTGCTGAATAGATATCTTCAGCATAAGGCTCCCTGCCTCTGGTATTCATGTAAGGCCTATTTTCTATTCTGCCTCCATAGCTGATTGGGCCAGACAGCTTGGTTCCCAATACCCAGGCAAAGGAGGCTTCCGGCAGGCCGGCATTAGGGCTTTGGTGGTTTTTCCCCTCTTGGAATCCTTTCTTTAATACAACACCAAAATGAGGCCCTTTAACAAAGGGTGATGCCAGTGCTATTGCTACCACTGTAATGCGGGCTGGCAGGAAATTGCAAAGATCGTCTAACCTTGCAGCCATTTTTCCAAAGTCAATGTATTTATCGTTTTTATATCCAATCATGGAATCCAAGGTGTTAACACTCTTATACCCCATGGCCATTGATGGGCCGCCCAAGGCGCAGAAAAAAAAGGGAGACATAAAGCCATCTACCAGGTTTTCGGCAACGCTTTCAATGGCAGCAGCAGCAATACCGGAATGGGACAGTGCTGAAGTTTCCCGGCCCACAATCCTAGCTACCTGTTTTCTAGCGATTTCCAGCCCTCCTTGTTCCAGAGCCTTGGCCACTGCCTTTGCTTCTTCTGCCAAGCATTTTAGAGAAAGTGTGTAGTAGATTATTATGGAAGAGATGACAAAGGCAAATATTGGGAATATGGCATGAGCTGTATGTAAGAGCATGGCAGGTATAAGAATGGAAAAAGAGACAATCACAATTGTCAGCAAGGCCCCTTGAATAATTGGCGTTACAGGCAGCTTTCGGAATTTGATTTCGCCATATTCAATGGCTTTGCCAATTAACCTGATAGGATGGGGCAACCCTTCAGGATCACCAAACATAATGTCTAAAAAAAGGCCAGCCAGCAAATCCAGGCCGAAAAAGTTAGGGCTCAAGGGTAAGACAGGTATGTTCACAAACCCACCAACTCAAGGAGTTTTTGCATGTTGCAGCTTTTTTCCATCCATTCAGCCAATTTATCCAGCTGTTTCTTTCTGAAAAGTTTGTAAGAGCGGGCTTTTTTTACTGGTTTAAGGCCTTTTTTAGTTCTTATAAAGTCTATAAAGTTGCGCCTTAATTCATCGTTTTCAAATATACCATGGAGATATGTGCCCACTATGGTCCCATTTTCATTTGTGCAAATAAGGCTGCTGTTTTCGCCTCTGCTCGTATGCCATGTGCTGCCCATATGTATTTCATAGCCCTCAGCCTTTACAGGCGTGCCAAGGGAAAAAGGCGGGCAGGTAAGATAGGTGGCTGTTTGAGAAAGCTTCTTTTTTCCTTCCATTTCAGTGATTACAGGAAGGAGGCCAAGGCCCTTTGAGGCTCCAGGGGCTCCTTCTATGCCGTTTGGATCCCTTACTTCAATGCCCAGCATCTGGTAGCCGCCGCAAATTCCTAAGATTACCACCTGGTTGCGGGCCATGGAATGAATTTTATCCAGCCATCCATTCTCTTTTAAAAAATGTAAATCATCCCTGGTGGCCTTGGTGCCTGGGATGATCAAACAGTCGCATTTTCCAAGTTGTTCAGGCAACCTGGGAAAGGATAAGGCAACATCTTCCTCAAAGGCCAAAGGCGCAAAATCTGTGAAGTTGCTGATTCTCGGAAGGTGTATTACTGCAATGTTCACTTGGCCCTTTGTACTGTTTAAGGCCTGTACAAAGACTCCATCTTCCTGGTCCACGGTGATTTCATTAAACCAAGGCAAAACTCCCAAGCAAGGCATAGGGGTAATTGCCTCAAATTGTCTGATGCCTGGCTCAAGCAAAGTAACGTCACCGCGGAATTTGTTGATTATATAGCCTGAAATGAGGGGTTTATGATGCTTTTGTACCAGGTCATATGTGCCTTTCAGCCAGGCAAAAACGCCGCCCCTGTCAATATCCCCCACCAATATCACCCTTGCCTGGCTATATTCTGCCATGGCCATATTCACAAGGTCTGTCTTCTGAAGATTTATTTCAGCAGGGCTTCCAGCACCTTCAAGGACAATAACATCATATTCCCTTGCCAGGGAATCATAGGCTTCTCTTGCTACAGCCAAGTGGTGCTCATGATTTTTATAGTAGTTCCTTGCGCTGTAATGGCCTTTAGGCCTGCCCATGAGTATAACCTGGGACTTGGAGTCAGCAGAAGGTTTCAGCAGAACAGGGTTCATTCTCACATCTGGTTTCAAGCCGCAGGCTTCAGCCTGGAAAACTTGAGCCCTTCCCATTTCAAGGCCATCATGGGTTACAAAGGAGTTGAGCGCCATATTTTGGGCCTTAAAGGGAGCAACAGATACCCCTCTTTTTGCAAGGATCCGGCACATGGCAGCAGCAACAATGCTTTTACCTACGCCAGAACCTGTTCCTTGGAACATTATGGCCTTTGCTCTTTTAGACATGGAAAGGAAAAATAGGCGGCAGGAAGTGGAATTTCAAGCCTCAATATCAATCAGTTATTTTGTATGAGAATAACCTTGATAAAAGATTTCTTCGGCTGATATTATCCTGTTGTTATGAAATGTTCAGCTTTTAAACAAATAAAGGGGATTGGTCAGAATAAATTATAATGAAAATTAATAAAAAACAGGCCTTGAAGGATTATCTCTATCCTTTGATCCTGGCCCTTACAATTGGAGCATTGGCTGGCCTGGGCGCCGTTTTTTTCCGTAAGCTGATAGATTTGTTTGAGGCCTTTTTCTGGGGAGCTTCCCATAAAGACCTTGTGGAGAAAGTTTGTGCTGTTAATCCTTTTTTTAGAATTTTAATACCTTTTCTGGTTGGTTTAGCTATTGGACCTATTGTTACTTTTTGGGCGCCAGAGGTAAGAGGCCCAGGTGTTCCTGAAGTTATGGAGGCCTTAGCCCTGAAAGGTGCCAAAATACGTCACAGGGTCACTATTATTAAAAGTTTTGTGACTGCTGCTTTGCTTGCTGCTGGCGCTTCAGTGGGCAGGGAAGGGCCGATTGTGCAGATTGGTTCTTCCATAGGCTCATCTATTGCTCAATTTTTCAAGCTGGATAGTGAATCCAGGAGGCTTGCTGTTGCTTGTGGGGCAGCAGCTGGCATTGCTGCTACATTTCAGGCCCCAATGGCAGGAACTCTATTTGCTGTGGAGATCTTGCTGTTTGACTTAGAGGT
>JAMOVF010000157.1 GCA_027061625.1 Deltaproteobacteria bacterium | reverse complement strand
CGGCTTCTTGGCCAAATTCAACTACTTCAAACCCTTTGTGTAAAAAGCGGTCTGAAAGGAGATGGGTCTCAAACTGGTTTACCTTGCAGCCTAATGTGTAAAAACTTATGCGCATATGCGACCGCCTCCCAGGACTTTGGACTCCCTGTAAAAAACAGCAAATTGCCCTGGAGTTATCGATTTTTGAGGTTCATCAAAGGTTACCTGGAACATATCTTCATCTAAGAAGCGCACTTCTGCCAAGGCGCCAGGATGCCTAGATCTTATTTTGACCATGCATTTGTTGTGCAGCAGCTCTTCTTTATCTACAAGGAGATTTATCCTGTCAATCTTTAGAGTATGAGAATAGAGATCCTCTTTTTTGCCTACAGTAAGGATATTTTTCTTAAAATCTATACCTGTGACATAATATGGCGTCGCATCCGGAATGCCCAGCCCCCGCCTTTGGCCGATGGTGTATGAATGGAGGCCTTTATGGGTGCCCAGAGGATTTCCTCTTTGGTCAACTATAGGTCCTGAAGATGGAATTTGTATGGCTTGCGACTCCAGAAAAGATCTATAGTCATCCTTTATAAAGCAGATTTCCTGGCTCTCGCTGGCAGCAATATGGCCAAAGCCTGCTTCTACAGCTATTTTAACTACTTCTCTTTTTTTAAGGTTTCCCAATGGGAAAAGGATTCTTGTCAGCCACGGTCTTGGAATTTGATGGAGAAAATAGCTCTGATCCTTTTCTGGAAACATGGCCTTGTAAAGGCCAAAACCCTTTTCTCCTTCTTGCAATATCCTGGCATAGTGGCCTGTTGCCATGCAGTTTGCCCCAATTTCTTTGCATGCCTCCAGGCCATATTTAATCTTGATTGTTGGATTGCAGATTACACAGGGGTTAGGAGTAACCCCATCTAAGTATTGGTTTACAAAGTATTTTATTATCTGCTCTTTAAACTCTCTTTTGACCTCTTTTATAAAAAAATCTATTTCAAGTAGGCTGGCTATCTCTTTGGCTGCTTCCCTAGACTGGCGGATGTGGTTCTCATCCAGCATTTCCAAAAAAAGGGCGTGGACCTTCCATCCTTCCTTTTTCAATAGATAAGCGGCCACACTGCTATCCACACCGCCGCTCATGAGGACCACTGCGCTTTTTTCAGACCGGGATGTCACAGCAGGACATTTTCCTTGGTAAAACGGATTTCCATAGCGCGCACAGGGCATACTGCCACACAAAGTTCGCATCCCTTGCACTGCTTGGGATCAAAGATCACCTCCATGGTTTCCCTGTCCAGGGTAAGGGCATTTGTAGGGCATATGCCCGTGCATGCGCCGCATTGTATGCAGGTTTCATCATTTCGGCGTATTTCCTGTTCAACAGATTTGACCTTTACGCCTACATCCCTTAGAAATCTCAGGCCATCAGTCACATTTTTTTTATGTCCAGATACTTCCAGCACCATAATGCCTTCCTGGCCTGGCAAAATTTCTGCCTTGAGTATATTAAAGCAAAGATCAAATTCCCTGGTTAATGTGCAAACCAGAGGCTGATCAGTTATTTGTGGTGGAAATCTCAGCACCAGCATTCTAGTGTACATATTCTTTCAGACCTCTTAGCAATGCATGAATTGAAAAGAACATAACATAAAAGCCCTTTCCGGGAAAATATAGTCTTGTCAACACCTTTTAAAGAAGGTAACCAGATAATTCGGACTAAATAAAGGAGGATCCAATGAAGAGCTATCGTAAAGAATTGTGGTTCAATATTCCTACCAGACGCGCCTTTATAAATATTACACCTCAAGTAGAAGAGTGTTTGCAGGAATCTGGTATAAAAGAGGGGCTTTGCCTTGTAAATGCCATGCATATAACAGCATCGGTCTTTATTAATGATGATGAACCAGGCCTTCATTATGACTATGATGTATGGCTTGAAAAATTGGCTCCCCATGAACCTGTATCCCAGTACCGGCACAATACCTATGAAGACAATGCAGATGCACATATGAAAAGGCAGATTATGGGAAGGGAAGTGGTGGTGGCGATCACCGAGGGTAAACTGGACTTCGGCACTTGGGAGCAGATCTTTTATGGTGAATTTGATGGGAGGCGTAAAAAGAGGGTGTTGGTAAAGATAATTGGAGAATAAAATGTCATATCCTAAACCTAAACGGCTTCAGTTTCCTAAGGATGAGGCCCAGGTCTCTTGGCTTCCAATGCTTCTGAATGCATATTTTATTGCTGATAAAGGTGTTTATGAAGCCATACAAAAGAGGATCAAGCGGGGAGATAAACTGGCTTGTGCAAAAGGATGTTCCTCCTGCTGTAAAATCCATATCACCATACCTGTATATCCCTTGGAGCTTGTAGGTATTTACTGGTACGCCATCACAAAGATTGGGGCTCCATTGAGAGACGCCTTAAAGGAAAATTTAAGGCACTTTTCCACAGGAGACCCTTGTCCCTTTTTGATTAAAGGAGCCTGTTCCATCCACCCAATGAGGCCCTTGGCATGCCGCCACTTCAATGTATTTAATAAGCCTTGTTCACCAGGAGAAGATCCCTATTACACAAGAAGGCAGGATGTGCTCACTCCCCTTGAAAAATATAAAAACAAGGCCCTTGCTGCCATGCTGCCTTTCCACGGCATAAAAGAAAGAGGCAAAAGAAAACAGGCTATGCGAAAAGGATTTTTAAACAGCCAGGTCCAGAACCTGCACGAGGTGAATTGGAAAAACCTGGCCTTACGTATGGATGGGGCAGTCCTTAAATAAATTGGACATTAAAATAAATAGTTATGTGCAATATTTAACCTATTCTTTTAATTTTATGATGAGCTGTCCATCTTCCACTTTTATAAATTCAATGCCTTCTGAAAATGTCTTCCAGAAACCTTCATTACCGCCAAATTCCTTTACAAGATCTACATTCTTTAAGCCTCCAAGCCACGCATTTGGCACTGGCACACCCATAATTGAAACACCTTTGAGCACCACCACAGGCCTTCCATTTTGATAAGCAAGCTCAAGTCCTGCCTTGGCCCTTATGATGCGCCCTCCAAGGAAAGGAAAATCTGGATCTACTGGTATACGGAGGTTAGCGCTTATTAAATTGTCAGACAGATCAATGGCCACCTTTGTTGCAAGGTCAGTGTTTTTGGCAAGAAGGGCATTAAGCTCTTTTTCAGTGAAGCGCACCAGGCGGCTTGCTCCCTCTTCACTGTAAGGCTCAGGGGTAAGGGGTTTGTTTATATCCTCCTCTTTTGATGCCTCAGATGGTGATTCAGACTGTTTCGAACTTACATGCTTGCCAGTCAAAATATCTATCTTTTTTTGAAGAGTCTTTTCTTCTTCAGCAGATAGGGCCACAGGTTTAAAAGGAGATGGGAAAAGGTATGATTTAGTAATCCAGTAAGTTGCACCAGCCGTTATTACTATGGCTGCCAACACAATGGCCGCCACTTGAAGGCAGCCAAATTTCTTCTTTTCTACAAGAGTTGCTGTTGTTTGAGGTTTTTGATCCATTTTTTGATCCTTCTTTGTTCTATGTTCGAGGTTAGTTTGAACTTTGGCACTATAACAAAAAGGGCTCTTTTATACAAAAAGAGGCGGAAGATAAGGAAGGTTGCCCAGCCAAGTATAAAAGTTTAGTATCTCAAGGCTTGAATGGTTGCAGAGGTAAGCGCCTATGAACTCTCTTAAATTGCCAGTTAATGAAATCGGTTTTGATATTGACGGCGTAGTGGCGGATACTATGGAGGCCTTTTTGCGTTTAGCCCGTGAGGATCATGGTATTCATGGTATTTCAAAGGAACATATAACCTCCTATTGGCTGGAAGAGTGCCTTCCGATTCCTGAAAAGGTGATAGAGGCAATTATAGAGAGGATATTGCATGATCCCTTTGGCATCAGGCTCAAGCCTATACCCGGTGCCATTGAAACCCTTACAAAGATCGGTATGGAAAACAGGCTCATTTTTGTTACTGCAAGGCCAGTGGGCAAACCAATTGCCCAGTGGATGCGCACACAGCTCAGCCAGGTTCCAGAAAGCAATATCCATGTCCATGCCACATCTACCCATGCTGCCAAAGGCAAGGTGCTGCAAGACCTTGGTATATCCTGTTTTGTTGAAGATCATTTGGAGACCTGCAAATCCCTGGCACTCCACGGGATAAAATCCATTCTTTATGACCAGCCGTGGAATCAGGGGGAGGCTCCATTTTTACGGGTGAGTTCTTGGGCCGAAATCAGAAATATAATTTCCTTGTGACAAAGTTGAGTGAAATGAAACTAAAATTGGACAAAAACCTTATACATCAATTGGAGATTGAGGAACTTTTTAAGATCCTGAAAACCACTCCTAATGGCCTTGATTCCCGCGAGGCACAAAGGCGGCTTGAGATATATGGTCCTAATGAATTGCCAGAAGGGGAGAAGAAGACGCCCTTTGCAATGTTTCTTGACCAGTTCAAGGATCCAATGATCGTGCTTTTGCTGGCTGCGGCCCTTATCTCAGGAGCCGTTGGCGAAGCCCATGATACCATTGTCATCTTGGTGATAGTAGTCCTTAACTCAGTGGTGGGATTTGTTCAGGAATATAGGGCTGAAAAGGCACTAGAAGCGCTTAAGGCTTTGGCTGCTCCTGAGGCTACAGTTATTAGAGACGGCCGGCTTCAGAAAATTCCTGCTACAGAATTGGTGCCCGGAGACATTGTTTTGCTTGAAGCAGGGCAGGTAGTTCCTGCTGATTTGAGACTCTTTGAAAGTGCAGGCCTTAAAGTGGATGAGTCGCCTTTGACAGGTGAATCCATCCCAGTGGAAAAGACAACAAAGCCAATTCCACAAAAAGATGTTCCCCTAGCAGATAAACTCAATATGGCCTTTATGGGCACTACCGTCACCTATGGCAGAGGCAAGGGGGTGGTTGTTGCCACAGGCACAGAGACCGAAATGGGCTCTATAGCACAACTCCTTGACAAGACAGAAAGCGTGAAAACTCCGCTTCAGCGAAGGTTGGCAAGGGTAGGGCGCAATCTTGCAGTAGCAGCTCTGGTTATATGTGCAGTCGTCTTTGTTGCCGGCTTGGCAAGGGGCGAAAATATCTTAAACATGTTTTTGACTGCCATAAGCCTTGCTGTTGCTGCTGTACCTGAGGCATTGCCTGCCATGGTGACTATTTCCCTTGCCCTTGGTGCAAAACAGTTAGCAAAGGAGAATGCCCTTATACGAAGGCTGCCCGCAGTTGAGACCTTGGGTTCTGTAACCTACATCTGTTCAGATAAGACAGGCACGCTCACCATGAATAAAATGAAAG
>JAMOVF010000156.1 GCA_027061625.1 Deltaproteobacteria bacterium | reverse complement strand
GATATGAATCTTTTAGGGTGGAAAGTTCATCAGCAGGGTAAAGGTTGAGTTCGCTGATTGCTTGCATGGCCTTTAATGTGCCCGGAACCTGCAGTTCGGTGAATCTTCCTCCATACAGAAGCTGAAGCGCCTGGCAGATAAATTCGATATCCCTGATGCCTCCAGGCCCAAGTTTGAGATCATCTTTGAGGGCAGCCTCGCCATGCTCTTTTTCAATCATCAGCTTCATCTTTCTTAAAGATTCAAAAGCGGTGAAATCCAAATATTTTCTATAGATGAATGGTTTTAATCTCTCTAGAAGACATTTTCCTGCCTCTATATCCCCGGCAACCGGTCTGGCCTTGACCAGTGCATATCTTTCCCACTCTCTTCCATGGGTTTCATAATATTCTTCCATGGCGTCAAAACTAATTACCAGCGGGCCTTGCTCTCCAAAGGGGCGCAGGCGCGTATCTGTGCGGAATACAAAACCTTCTGGGGTGGCTGCACCTATGAGTTTCAGGAGAGATTGGGCCAAGGCGGTAAAAAATTGGTTATTGGTGTACTCTGTGCCCAAATTGGTATATCCATCCTGGTCATAACAGAGGATCAGGTCTATATCTGAAGAAAAATTGAGCTCTCTTCCCCCCAGTTTGCCCATTCCAAGCACCACTAATTGTAGCTTTTTTCCGGATGAATCCACTGGAAAGCCCATTTTTTCAGCTTGGGTTAGATGAAGCCTTTTCAGGCTTTCATCAAGACACGCTTCGGCCAGATGGGTCAAATCCAGCAGGGTTTCCTCAACCATTGCCCTGCTAGCTAGGTCACGCCAGGCAATGCGCACCATCTCCCTGGTCCGCACTAAACGCAGCTTTTTACCCAGTTCATCAAATTCAGTTTCCTCTTCCAATGCCTTTTTTACAGTAATCAGATAATCTTCTTTGGAATAAGTGCGGTCGAAATCTCCAGAATCGATCAGATCCAGAAATATGAAGGGCCTTGATTTAGCTATTCCAGCAAGAAATTCACTTAATGCATTGATCTTTTTCAGCTCTTCCACCAAGGTCTTGCTGAGGAGCTTTTCCTTACTTGCATCATGAAAGCACTTTTTTATAGAATCCACTGCTTCAAAAGCCTTGTCACGCACAGGCTCTGGCATGGAATTTAAAATTTTCTCAACATTCATGTTTTTTCAAAAGATTTTCAAATAATGCATCATACGCCTCGTTTGGCGTTTTGCCTGTTTCATGAATGAGCATCCAAGCACATCGCCTGAAGGCCCGGTATAAATCACTTCTCAAACTTACGGTCAGCGTTTCCCGTTCTGTGTTTGCAGTTTCCTTTTTGTCAATTTTTTTCATGGGCAGGTTCACCTGATGATCAAAATGGATGAACGAAGTTAACTAATGGCAAGGAAAGCGGTATTTGTAAAGATAAAAAGCTGTGAGCATCTATTTCCGCTTGTGATGAGGCTGGTAGTGGTTTAATTAAAGATGGATGAAAGGCGTGGTTTTTCTAGATAGAGATGGAACCATCAATGAAGAAGTAGAATATTTGAGAAGGGTAGAAGATCTCCGCTTAATACCAGGTGCTTCGTCTGCCATAAAGGCATTGAAACAGGCAGGCTATAAGATATTTGTTGTTACCAATCAGTCAGGCATAGCCCGCGGTCTTTTGAGTGAGGCAAAACTTTGTGAAATACATATGGAACTTGAAAAGATGTTGAATGCAGAGGGTGCATTTGTGGATGGCTGGTTTTACTGTCCACACCATCCAAGCGCCGGTTCCAGTGTTTACACTGTTGAGTGTAAATGCAGGAAGCCAGGCACAGGCATGATAGATAAGGCCTTGAAACAGTGCAGGCAAGAAATAGATAATAAATTTGTGGTGGGTGATACCCTTTCTGATATACAGCTTGCACAAAATGCAGGGGCAATTCCAATTCTTGTTAAAACAGGGCATGGTATAAAGACCTTGGAAGAGCTAAAAGAACCAGAATTGGACAAAGTGGCCTATATTGCAGCAGATTTGCTGGATGCTGCGCAATGGATCATCCACAAGGGCCAAAATGTCTGATTCTCCAAGGCGTATATTGATAATCAGGCCTAGTGCCATTGGTGATATAGTGATGGCCTCCTCTATGCTGAAATCTTTAAAGAGGGCCTGGCCTGATTCAGATATAGACTGGGTTGTTGAACCTGCCTATTCATGCCTTCTTGAAGCACATCCTTTAATCAACAATGTGATTTTATGGGATAAACTCAAGTGGAAAAGGCTGCTTGGAAAGTTGCGTTTGGCAGCCGCATTGAAAGAGATAAGCAGCTTTTCCAGGCCCTTGCGTAATGCAAAATATGATCTGGTACTGGATGCCCAAGGCCTTTTAAGAAGCCGCCTGCTGGCCTGGCTTTCTGGGGGCAAAGAACGCATAGGCTTTGAATCCAAGGAGCCCGGCGAATTTTTAATGAGCAGGATTATTTCCAAAGGCCCCAATTCTCACAAGATGAGCTCAGAGTACCATCATATGATATGTGAGCTGGGCCTGGAACCCTATAAATTTAAACCTTTTTTTGTGGTTGATCCCAAAGATGTTGAGTGGGCAGATGATACCTTGCAAAAAGCTGGTATTAAAAAACCATATTTTGCCATATGCCCATTTACTACCAGGCCTCAAAAACATTGGTTTGTGCATTCCTGGACAAAGCTTGCCGCAGATCTTGCCCGGTTTTATGCTGTAGACATAGTTATTATTGGAGGTCCTGCAGACCAGATGACAGGTGAAAAGATAGCAAAAAAAGCAGGAAAAAGCATACACAATTTTGCTGGCAAGGCCTCACTGATGCAGAGTGCTGCCTTGCTTCAAGGGGCAGCCCTGGCAATTGGAGTTGATACTGGCTTGACTCATATGGCAACAGCCTTTGAAGTGCCTGCAATAGCCATTTTTGGCTCCACAAGGCCATATTTGGATGCAGGAACAGAAAGCACCCGCGTTATTTACAGCCATCTGCCATGTTCGCCATGCAGGCGTAGGCCGATTTGTGATGGTAAATATGATTGTATGAAATGGATTACGCCGGAAATGGTCATGGATGAGGTCCAAAATTTGATATTGGAGCTGCCAATTCCCTAAAATAGAGAAATTTGGGGGAATTTATAAATAATAGAACTAAATTTTTTGAAAAATGAGGTGAGATCCACAAATATGCCATTGATAAGCAATGAACTTCTTGAAATATTGGCCTGTCCCAAGTGCAAAAAGGCAGTGAGGCTTGATGAGAAGGCAGAGGCACTCATATGTGAGCATTGCAGACTGCTTTATGAGATTAGAGAGGGCATACCAATAATGTTGATCGAAGAGGCAGAATGCCTGGAAAAGCAGACAGCCGGAGAGAGCAGGTGAACACTCAGCTCCAGACTATGATCCACAATTTTTCTAGCCTACGTCTACTTGTTGTGGGTGATATTATGCTGGATCGGTATGTATGGGGCGATGTAGAGCGTATATCGCCAGAAGCGCCTGTGCCTGTGCTGCAGGTGAAAAGGGAAGATCAGCGGCTGGGTGGAGCAGCAAATGTAGCGCGTAATCTTTGCGATCTTGGGGTAAATGTCATTATTGCAGGAGTTGTTGGTAAAGATTCAGCAGGAGAATCCGTAAGGCAGATGTTGATGGCACATGGCATGCATGCTGAATTAGCCATAGATGAGGAACGTCCCACCACTGTCAAAACTAGGGTTATTGCCCAGGGACAGCAGGTCGTCAGAGTGGACAGGGAGTGTAAAAATAGTCTTGGAAGGGCCATGACGTCTGCCCTGCAATCAGCACTGGATTCCATTGATGATCCGATAGATGGAATTGTTGTATCAGACTATGCTAAGGGCGTAGTGAATCGGGAGATTGTGGCGTTGCTTTCGGATATGGCAAGTTCAAGGCATATAGAATTGACCATTGATCCAAAGCCTTGTAATGCGCCTAATTACAAAGGAGCCACCACAATAACCCCAAATGAACAAGAAGCCCTTGCAATGACAGGCAGTGCAGTAAGCTTAGAGCCTGAAGTTGTTGCAAAAAAGCTGCATGAACAGCTGAAAGTGCCCAAGGTGCTGATAACCCGCGGCCCTCGCGGCATGTTCGCTTGGAACGTTGATGAAGGTTCAAAAGAGATATGTTCCAAGGCCAGAGAGGTCTATGATGTAACAGGGGCTGGAGATACCGTTGCGGCAGTTTTATCAGCCTCCCTTGCAAGTGGAGCCACCCTTTTTGATGCAGCAGAATTGGCAAATATTGCTGCTGGGCTGGTGGTGGCAAAGGTTGGGACTGCTTCGGTATCCTCTAAGGAATTGCTAGAAGCCTTGAGGGGAAGGGGCGGATGAGCATTCTAAAAGAGCCTGGGCCTGCCAAACTGGTTTGTTCGATTTTTTCTAGAAGCAAAGAGCTGATTGCCAAGACTTCGAAGGACCTTGCAGAAATATTTGGGGAGATTGATTTGGAGAGCGATATGCTTGCCTTTGATTTCACTACATATTATGAACCTGAGTTTGGTTCAGGCCTTGTTAGGCAATTGGTTTGCTTTGCAGGTTTGGTGCATCAGGACTCTTTACCTGAAATAAAATATGCAACAAATGATCTAGAACAAATGACAGCATTTTCAGGAAAGAGAAGGGTAAATATCGATCCAGGCCTTTTGACTGCTGAAAGGCTTGTGTTGGCCACAGGAAAGAATTTTACCCACAGAATCTATTTGGGAAAGGGAGTCTTTGCAGATCTTACACTGATTTATCAGGCAAAAAAGTTCAAGGTGCTTCCTTGGACATTTCCAGATTATGCGTCTGCACCAGTGCAAAATTTTCTACTCAAGGCCAGAAAGAGTTTTTTGAAGCAGCGTGAGGAATGGGACAATACAAATCTGCAGGAGAGAAGGTTTATCTCTCAAGGGAGGCAGAAGACTTGACTGTTAGAAGCATGACCACCTTTGCTAAGGTTCACCATGAAGGTGAGAGTTGGTCTGTTGCTATGGAATTGCGTTCTGTCAACTCTAGATATTGTGATGTTTTTGTCCGTATGCCCAAGTGGATGGGCGAGCTTGAGGACAGACTCAGAAGATTGGTGAAAGAGCGTCTCGAACGCGGCCGGGTGGAGCTTTTTATTCAATTTGAGGCCTCGGACTTGGAAACCACTGCATATAAGGCAGATAAGGCAAATGCCAAGGCATTTTGGGATGCAGCAAATGAACTTAAACAATGCCTGGGCCTGAACGGTGAATTAGATCTTGGGCAATTTCTTGCTGTATATCGCGAAGCAATAAAACCAGTTGAAAATGAAACAAACACCCGCGTGGTATGGCAGCGTTTGGAACCAGCCTTGAAAGAATTGCTTGAAAAAGCAGTG
>JAMOVF010000155.1 GCA_027061625.1 Deltaproteobacteria bacterium | reverse complement strand
CGCGGTTTGTCAAATGGCAGAGCCACTAAAGATATAAAGGCATTTTTTCTGCCGCTAGGATGGGGAACCCCAGGGAAAAAGAGGCCGTCAATAAAGACCCCGGTTTTTACTGCTGGTTCATTGAGTTTATAGGAGACAAGGCCTGATCCTCCCGATCTTATATTGTGTACAAGGCTCTTGAGAGCAATACGAGGTGGAGTAAGATCTATAAGGACATCTTGTTCAAAAATGGTTTCATTGCCTTTGAGCATGTTTCTAAAAGATGCATCTCTTACATATATCAAGATCTTCGCTGGTCCTTCTTTGAGGCCAATTTTTGGGGCTTGAATGACCCATTTTTCCTGAACTTCTTTTACACCTGAACCAAGCCACCACTTAGCCGATGTGTATTTTTTAGAGGGGATAGCATAATTTTTTCCATTTTGTGTAAGAACAGGCACAATTTCCTTGATTCCGCTGCGGTTATCCGAAGCCTTCAAGTGGATTTCAAACACCTTTCCAGCAATTTTGGGGATAGATATAGGCACAATTTGAGGGGGAGTTCCTTCAAGCAGCATGTATGACAAGAAACCTCCTCCCAAAATGATAATTATTAGAAAAGACAGGAGAAGAAACCGTATAATCTTTTTCATATTTCTATAACCCTTCCATTGAACTGGTTCATGGCCATATCAATGCCTTTTTTTAGGATGGTGACGATTGCCTCTGTTGAGGTTTCTATAATTTTTTCTAACAAACTCCATTCCTCCTTGCTAAATGGTGACAAGACATAATTTTCTACTGGAGTTTCATTGTGAGGCCGCCCAATGCCTATCCTTAACCTTGGAAAGTTTTGTGTACCAAGGTGAGTAATTATAGATCTAATACCATTATGGCCGCCTGCGCCGCCCCCTTTGACAATGCGGATCCTGCCTAAGGGCAGATCCAAATCATCGTGGATAACTAAAATATCTTCAGGCTTATTTTTGTAAAAATTGAGTATGGCTGCTACTGCCTCGCCACTTTTATTCATATATGTAAGCGGCTTTACTAACAATACTTTTGAATGATCAATAGTGCCAGAGGCTGTTTCAGACTTAAATGATTTTTTACCTAAATGAAATTTTAACTGATATGTTTCAGCTAGGTGCTCAATTACAATGAAACCGATATTGTGGCGGGTTTTTTTATATTTGGGGCCTGGATTCCCCAGGCCCACAATTATCTTGTCAAACATGGCTGCGGCATGCGCCTGTAATCAGGAGCTAGCCAGCATCTTCTTCAGAAGTCTTTTCTTCCGCCTCTTCAGCGGCTTCTTCAGCAGCAGCCTCTTCGGCAGCTTCAGCAGCTTCGAGCTCCTCTGCTTCTGTTGGGGCAGCTCCTACTATGGTTATGATAGTGGTTTCAGGATCTTCTGTAATGGTTACCCCTTCAGGAGGAGTAAGATCAGAGACATGCAAGGCATCGCCAATATCAAGGTCGCTAACATCCACTTCGATTTCCTTTGGAATGGCCATAGGCAGGCAGGAGACTTCCACAGTTCTCTGCAGGAATTCCATGGTTCCACCTTCATCTACTCCTTTGGCCTTTCCTTTTGCAGCAATTGGCACTTCCACTGTAACGAGCTCATCCATGAAAATTTCATAAAAGTCGATGTGCTGAACTTGATCATTGACTGGATGCAGCTGCAGCTCTTTGATCATAGCCAGTTTTTGAATGGAATCGCCATTGTTTTTGATATTCATGGTTATTAACATCTGCTCTCCCTTGGCCAGAAAGAGCAGCCTGTTGAATTGAAACATGTTTACAGACAGGGGAATTGGTTCAGTTTTTGATCCATAAATTACACCTGGTATCTGTCCGCTGCGGCGCAACTTGCGCGCAACGCCTTTGCCTGTTTTATCTCTTATAGAGGCTTCTATTTCTACCTGTTTCATGATCTGATCTCCCTTTGGATGTCTATCATATAAAAAGTGAACTCACTGAGTCGTCATCGTGAATACGTCTTATTGCCTCTCCCAGTAATTCAGATACGGAGAGGACTTTTATCTTATCAAGTTTTGCTGCTTCTGGTGACAGTGGTATGGTATTTGTTACTACAAGGGTTTTTAATGCCGAGTCTTTAATGCGCTCCACTGCTGGACCAGACAAGACCGGATGAGTGGCGCAACCATGCACCTCAAGTGCACCATGCTCAACCAAGGCATCGGCTGCTTTGCATAGAGTGCCAGCAGTATCTACCATATCATCCAAGATGATGGCGGTTTTCCCTTTTACATCACCGATTATATGCATAACTTGTGATTCATTCGGTTTGTCTCGCCTTTTATCTATTATGGCAAGGCCTGCCCCTAAGCGTTTGGCAAATGCTCTAGTGCGCTCAACGCCTCCTGCATCAGGTGAGACCATTACTACCTCATTATTCATGTGGCCGCTTAGATATTTCAGGAGTACTGGGGCTGCAAAAAGATGGTCAACCGGTATGCTGAAAAAACCCTGAATTTGTCCGGCATGAAGATCCATTGCCAGAACCCTTCTTATACCTGAAACAGTTATTATATCAGCTACTAATTTTGCTGTAATGGGAACCCTTGGTGCTGCTTTTCTGTCCTGACGGGCATAACCATAATATGGAACAACTGCAGTTATCCTTCTGGCAGAGGCCCTTCTCAAGGCATCAGCCATAATCAGCAGCTCCATAAGGTTGTGGTTTACCGGCGGGCAAGTAGGCTGAATAATAAATACATCAGTACCCCTGACGTTTTCCCCTATTTCCACAAATATTTCACCGTCGCTAAATGTACGGACTGAAGCGCGGCCTAATGGCTCTCCCAGATAGTCGCAAATGGCCTGGGCTAAGTCTGGGTTGGCATTCCCAGTGAAGATTTTTATCTGGTTAAGTTTCATTGCCCAAAAATGCTCCTCTCAAAAGGACAAAAAAAATGGCTGGGGTGGGAGGATTCGAACCTCCGAATGCGGGTTCCAAAGACCCGTGTCTTACCGCTTGACGACACCCCAATCCGTTATTGCAATCCGTTTACTACATAAGTTTTCCAAGTTTGGTCAGCAGGCAGAAGTGATAAGCCTTTTATTGCTGAGTCCTTATCAGAAAATTCACCAAAAATTACTGAACCGCTTCCTGACATTAATGTATATACAGCTCCCGCCTGTTTCAAGCGGAATTTTATCTCTTGCAGCACTGGATAACGTTTAAAAACGGCTTTTTCAAGATCATTCTGCCACAAAAAGGCCTTATCAAAGCCTTGACCAGGGCCAAAAATAGTGGTCTCTTTATTGCTTGTCAATATAAAATTCTCATAGGCCCATTTTGTGGAAACAGAGAAACCCGGCCATACCAACACATAATATGAATTGCTAGGTTGTACAGGGCGTAAATTTGTGCCAGTTTCTGTGCCTATAGCAGCATTCCAATTAGTTATAAAAAAAGGCACATCTGCTCCCAGAGCTTTCCCCATAGTCAGCAGTTCTTCTTGATCCAAGGGATTTCCATATAGCTTGTTTAAGCCTTTCAATACTGCCGCTGCATCGCTGCTTCCACCACCAAGACCAGCACCAGCAGGGATTTCTTTGTCCAATTTTATTGAGATAGAACCGTTCAATCCGCTCTTAGTCAAAAAAAGCTCTGCAGCCCGCCAGGCCAGGTTGCTGCTGTTTGAGGGAAGGCTGGGGTCGGAACAAACCAAATTGATCTTGTGAGGGCCTGGCTGGACACCTATTTCTAAACTATCGAACAGAGAGATTTTTTGGAAAAGGGTGTAAATATTATGGTATCCATCAGGCCGTTTGCCAGTAATCTTTAAAAAGAGATTGATTTTTGCAGGGGTTTTCAGGATTGAAGTTTTCACCCGCTCTTTGATGCCTTTACAAATTTAAGGCGTAAGTCAAATAAAATATGATCCAATAGAGCCTTTTCCTCTTCATCAAGATTGCCATTAGTCTTTTCCTGAAGCATGGCCAGTGTGTCTATGCTATGTTTTGCCATGGCAAGATTTTTTTCTTTTGTCCCTGAACCTGGCTCTTCCATTTCTCCTAGATGCACCAGGGCTGCTGTGCTCAAAGAAACTATAAAAGATGCAAATGTGACTTCTGGTAGCAGAATCTGCTCTTCCTGGCCTTTTTTTTCTTCACTGTTTTTTGCCTGCCCTTGGGCTTGTTCGGCTCGTTCCTTTTCAGACATCTTTTCCTCCAGGATGACCGCTCTTTCTTGTTGAGATTAAAGGCGAATATATATATAAGACAGCTTATTTCAATGGGCAACCTGCTTACTATAGCCAGCAATTGTTGTGATGTGCCATTTATTTCTATATAGTTAATACGTTATGACTGACGATCTGTTTTCAAGCCTTTTTCCTGAAGATGTTCTCCCTGTTGCACAAAAAGATGCTGAAGAAGATATTTCCGTGCGCCCTTATGAACGGGTGATATGGAGTGTCTCAAGCCTTCTGGCATCTGTGCAAGACCAGTTAGAGATTCATTTTGAAACGCTTTGGGTGGAAGGAGAGGTTTCAAACTTGCGTTCTCCAGGTTCGGGCCACCTATATTTTACTTTAAAAGATGACGCCTGTCAGATTAGGGCAGTCATGTTCAGAGGGCAGGCCAGCCAGTTGCCCTTTGTAATAGAGGATGGGCAGCATTTGCTGTGCCTTGGTCGGGTGAATATCTATCGGCACAGAGGTGATCTGCAATTGATTGTGGATACTGCTGAGCCTGCAGGAGAGGGGGCATTGAGGCTGGCCTTTGAACAACTGAAAGAGCGGCTGAACAAAGAAGGCCTCTTTGATGAGTCCCATAAAAAGGAGCTGCCAGCTTTTCCAGATAGGATTTTTATAATCACTTCCCCCACAGGAGCTGCCCTGCATGATTTTGTAAAGAGTGCTCGGCTGCGCCATCCTGCAGTGGAAATAGTGATATGCCCTGCAAAGGTGCAAGGAGAAGAGGCGGCAGCTGATGTGAGAGCAGCCTTGGCATTGGCACAGAAGGCCGCTGGTCCTGATGATGTAATTGTAATAGCCAGGGGAGGCGGTTCTTTTGAGGATTTATGGCCCTTTAATGACGAGGTGCTTGCCAAGGCTATCTTTAATTGCCCTGTACCAGTTGTTTCAGCCATTGGACACGAGGTAGATTTCACCATAGCAGATTTTGTGGCTGACAAGCGTGCAGCCACGCCCACTGCAGCAGCTCAGCTGGTTGTACCTGATATGGCTGCCTTTAAAGATAGGCTGGATAATTTAAAAAAGCGTCTTGCAGATGCCATTGAGTCTTGTGTGCACAACAGGAGACAGGCTTTGGCCTATTTGACCTCCTGTATAAAGGAACCCCGCACCATTATTGCTGAACGCAGGCTTCTGGTTGATGATTTGCGGCATACCCTTATCAGGTCAATAAATGATAAAATAATGGGTCTTGCTGATGCTGTTACCCCTTTAAATATAAAGCTTA
>JAMOVF010000154.1 GCA_027061625.1 Deltaproteobacteria bacterium | reverse complement strand
AGAAGGTGCCGCCAAAGCCAACTGTCAAATAAAATTTCAGTTCACTGCTCTTTAAGAGGTCCCTGCCCCTTCCTGTCAAAAGGCGGTAATGAAGCGCAAAGTTCATACCAGCAAGGATCATAAAAAATACTATAATATAATCTATCCATGCAGAATTGAATCCACCGACGCTGGCTGTGATTGTGGAAAACCCCCCTGTGGCCAAGGTAGCAAAGGCATGGCAAACGGCATTGAAAAGGTCCATTCCTGCCACCATTAAAAGAACCACCTCTGCCACAGTAAAGAGTAGATAAACACCCCACAATATTCTTGCTGTATCTTGGATTCTAGGTGCAAGACGGTCTTTGGTTGGTCCAGGCATCTCTGCCTGAAAGAGCTGCATGCCTCCAATGCCCAAAATGGGCAATATAGCCAGGGAAAGGACTATTATTCCCATTCCTCCGAGCCAATGTGTAAGGGCACGCCAGAAAAGCAGCCCATAGCCCAAGGGTTCCACTTCATTCAAAATAGTTGAGCCTGTGGTAGTAAAACCTGACATAGACTCAAAATAGGCATCAAGAAAGGAGGGTATGGCAGAGGAAAAGTAATAGGGAAGCGCCCCCAAAAAAGCAGACATGATCCAGCCAAACCCAACTATAGCAAATCCTTCTTTGTGGCCAATATCTTTTTCAGGCACGCAGGAATAGGCCAAGAATCCGCCAATAACTAAGCCGACCAATGCAGCTTCAACAAAACAGCGCCAATTACCATCATTATAATATAGGCTTACTCCCAAAGGGAATATAAGGGTCAAGGATAAAAATATGAGAAGCCAGCCTAGATTAGCCCCTATGGTACCAAGCTTCATGGGTTGATAAATTCCTCAAGGGCCTGTGACTGTTCTTTTAAAGCAAACATGACCAGCCTGTCTCCAGGCTTTATTACTGTATCACCAGAAGGAATCAATACTTCTTCACCTCGTACAACAGCCCCAACAATTACGCCTTCTGGAAAGTTTATTTCTTTTAAAGGTTTTTCAATATAGGGCCAGTTACTTGACACATAATATTCCAGCACCTCAGCCTCTCCACCCAAAAGCAGGGCTCCTGAAAGCACGCCTCCGCGCCTAACAAAACGCAGAATCATATTTGCAGCAACAAGACGGGCACTAAGGGCTACATCTATTCCAAGGCTCCCCAGCAAAGGAATAAAATCTGGTCGGCTTATGCGGGTGATGCTCTTTTTGGCCCCATGATGTTTGGCCAGCAGGCTAGCCAGAATATTAGTAGTATCTCCGCCTGTAACAGCAACAAGCAAATCTGCCTGATCAATGCCTTCGGCTTTTAATTCATTGGCCTCTAAACCATCAAAATTTAACACCACTGCTTTATCAAGCCTTTCAGCCAAAAATTCACACCGTTTGGGGTCAATCTCAATGATATAGACATCCACTCCTTTGTCTTCCAGTTCTTCCGCAAGGCTGAAGCCCACCCTGCCACCACCAATTATAAAGACCTTTTTGGGAGCACTGCTGGCAAGATTCAAGAGCTTTTCAGTAGCTGAAATATTTTTCTTGCGCACAACTATATAAATACGGTCTTCTGGCTGAATAACATCTGAACCTTTTGGAATAATGGTCTTGCCATCTCTAACAATAGCTACCACCAGGAAATGGTAAAGGCCCTGCAGATCCCTTAACTGTGCCAGAGTCAGGCCGCAAACAGGGTTATCCGGCTTTATCTGATAACCCAGCAGCACCACCTCGCCGTGGGCAAAATCCACCATCTCAAAGGCCTCTGATATTTCTGAAATGCGCACTATTTCCTGCGCCATCACCTGGTCTGGATTAATCACCAGGTCTATACCAAGCCTATGCTCACTCAGAGGCGAATTAATAGAAAGATATTCTTGATTCCTAACCCTTGCTACAAGGCGTTCAACCCCATATTCCTTTGCCATGATACAGGAAATCAGGTTGACCTCATCCATGTCTGTGACAGCAATAAAGAGATCTGCTTTGGAAATGCCAGCTTCTTCCAATACTGATGGAGAAGCACCATTTCCCTCTATTCCCAGGATATTGAGCTCCCTTTCAATCCTTCGGATATGATCAGCGTCCCTGTCAATCAAAACCACTTCATGATTTTCAGTGGAAAGCTGCTGACATAAATGTCGCCCTACCTCGCCAGCTCCTACAATAATTATCTTCATAGCTGCCTATTTACACAAAAAAAGGATTGCCTGCCACCCGCATGCAATCCCATTGCAGTTATATAAAAAAGTTGGAGGCGGCGCCCGGATTCGAACCGGGGAATAACGGTTTTGCAGACCGTCGCCTTAGCCACTTGGCTACGCCGCCTCATTGGTGTGCAGATGATTACCATACCCAAATGGGGTTGACAAGAGTGGAGCTTATACCTCAATATTCATGTGCTTCAACTCCTTTACCAATTGCTCAAATTGCTCAGGATAAAGGGATTGAGGCCCGTCAGACATGGCCTTTTCTGGGGCATCATGCACTTCCACAAGGAGGCCGGCTGCACCTGCTGCTGCAGCTGCTTTGGCAAGGGGAATTACTTGATCCCTAACACCTGCTGCATGGCTGGGATCAACTACTACTGGTAAATGGCTCACCTTCTTAAGATATGGAATTGCATTCAAATCCAAGGTATTTCTGGAATGTTTAACAAAGGTTCTTATACCTCTTTCACACAAAATCACCTGGCTGTTGCCTTCAGACATTATATATTCAGCAGCCATAAGCCATTCATCCACTGTAGCCCACATTCCCCTTTTTAAAAGCACTGGTTTCTTGGCCTGGCCTGCTCTTAAAAGCAGCCTGTAATTCTGCATATTTCTTGTGCCAATCTGGATCATATCTGCATATTCCTCAACTAGGCCGCAAACCTCATGATCCGTTGCCTCGGTTACAATAAAGAGGCCAGTTTCCTCCCTCACCTTAGCCAAGATCTCAAGGCCCTTTTCCCTTAATCCCTGAAAGGAATATGGTGATGTGCGTGGTTTAAAGGCTCCAGCCCTGAAAAAGGTCCCCCCTGCCTCTTTCACCTTTTCTGCTATAGACAAGGCCTGGGCCTCACTCTCAACAGCACAAGGCCCGGCCATCAATACCACCTTTTGGCCGCCAATCACTACTTCGCCATTGCCGAAAGGGATCGTGGTATCTTCAGGGTGCATCTCCCTGCTGACCAGCTTATATGGCTTAGATACGGCAATAGCATCCCTTACCCCTGGCATATCCAAAAAGAGCGCGGGATCTACAGGCCCTTCATTTCTCAATATGCCAATGGCCGTCCGCTCCCCTCCTGGGATAGGCTTTGGCTCCCAGCCATGGGCCTTTATTGCCTCAATTACCTTGTTAATGTCTTCCTGAGTGGCGTCTTGCCGCATAACAATCAACATCTTTAACACCACCTTTTAAAATGGATTTTGTCACAACTAAACACTAACTGGTTTTAGATACAAGATAAAAAGAAAAGGCACCCTATAGGCGCCTTGCATAAAGTTTATAACAATTGGTATCAATCTTTTTTGGAAGAAGACTCTTTTTTAGTTGATGATGATTTTGAAGGGCTTTTCTCTGGTGACTTTCTGTTACAATAATCTGTAACATACCAGCCATTTCCTTTCAGTTGAAAACTTGTCTGGGAAATCAGCTTGTGCATACGGCCTTTACAATTATCACACTCAGTCAAAGGCGGATCGCTCACCTTTTGCCACTTTTCAACAATTTTTCCACACTGCTCACATTGATATTCATAAATAGGCATATTAAACACCTCCCACTATATTCAATCTTATACTCAAATAAACGTCAAATTAATAGAAAGATAGTGCATTTTCACTAACAATCAAGCCTCATGAATTGCAGCCTATCCTGTTTGAAAAGCAATAGATAGTCATGTGGTTAAATCGACACATGGTGTCCATTTTTAGACATGCCATTTTTTAATAATTTGTAAAATGGGCAGGAAGGCCGTGAAATCGGGCTAAAATAGTCCGAAATAACTGACACCTTGATGGCATTTATATTGCATATTGAGAAAAAAATATTATGGTTATTAATACAAAGTCTCAATAATGACTAATTTTGAAAAAGTCGCTTATTAAAGGAGTAAAGATATGTATTGCTTGAAAAATCCCAATAGGCCTACACAGCCAGCCATATGCAGCAATTGCAGGCGCAAATGTGAACGTGCCGGCAAAAGGAAAAAGGGGCGTAAGCTAAAGTCCTAAATCCTCCAATAAGGAGTCCACAGAGTCCTGGGACACCCCTTCTTGAGGTCCTTTAAGCATATCCATTGCCTTACGGGTATCTTTATCCAAAGAGGCAGCATCTTTGCCTTGTTCCCTGCCCTTCATCTTGACGCCTGCTGACACGAGCAGGGTTAACAGTTTATCCTCTATGGATTTCATGGCAGAAACCACTTTCCTGATGCGCTGGCCTGTAATGTCTTGGAAGGAACAGGCTGCTACTATACTCATTGAATCCGTTTCAGCCTCATTGAGGAGTTGTGTAATTTTTTCCTTCTTATTGTCATCTCCGATATCCTCTAAAAGGGAACGGATTTCCTGCATGCGTTTTTGATTTTTTTCAGTAAGGTCCATTATCTGATCAGTGGCCTGTTCAGTGGCCCTTACAATGGCATCCAGCTGGTCAGAAGCTTCTTGAAAGGCATTATTCGCCTTTTGTGTAGAATCATGAAGCTGGCCAAGTGTCTCTTTAAATTCGCTGATAGTATTATAGACACCATCCAGGCCCGCTTTCATCTCAAGGGCAAGTTCTTTATAAAACTGCCCTTCTGCCATGCTCTTTAAAAATTTATCCATTTTTTCATCAAAAATCTCTGTTATTGTGTTCTTTATCTGGGTCAAAACAGACTTTGTCATGTGGGCTTCATTCATAAAAAGAACGCCTCCGCTACTCAAATGTTTCTGTTCAGCTAGGTGAAACAATACCTTGAACAGGCTCTTGTAGTTGCTATCGGCAAGTTTATTAAAGTTGGTTAAACCCAAATTATACACTACAATTTAAAGGCTTCTGGACACAAAGGAATGGTCCCATGGTAAACCAAGGCCGAGTCTTTATAGCCTATCACCATGGAATAGTGCTCCACCCCTTTATTGAAGGCCTCTTGAAAGGCCTTGGAAAATTTTGGATCAATATCAAAATGGGGGGCAAAACAGCTGGCATCTTCCCGGAATACCAATGTTATTAAGGCGGTACGATGGCCTTGCTGCCTTAGTTCAGCAAGTTCTGCAACATGCCTGCATCCCCTGGAAGTGGGAGCATCAGGGAAAAGTGCCTTTTCATCTATTGCAAGGGTACACCCTTTGGTCTCAATAAATACCTTCTGGCCATCCATTAGGGTAAGACAAAAATCAAGACGGCTTTTCCCCACCCTTACCTCAGGCTGAATTGCTGTTACATGTTCAAAAGGAGAAATTTCTTGCCTAGCCAGGATATATTCAACGATCTTTCTGTGATATGCAGAATTAACAAAGACCCAGTGATCTTTATTTTTTACAGCAAGCAGATCCCAACCCGTCTTCCTGTTTGGATTTACAGCCTTTTTAATGCGTACCTGTGCCCCTGGAATCAAAAGGTCTGGCAGTCTGCCTGGATCATGCACATGGATTAAGACATCTTTTTGTTCAAAAGGGCTTGTTATATCAACCCTGCCAAGAAACCTATTCGGCCTTTCCAAAAAGATCCCTTGGGCATCATAGGGAACTTTAAACAGTTCCACTCAACCTCTTCCTCTTAAGATTTATTTCAGCCTCTGAAGGCCTTACATATATTGGCTTTAATAGAGAGAGGCTGTCTCCACTCTTATGCTGCCTAAACTTTCTGTATCCAATGAGCCCTACTGAAGAAGGAAGCTGTCTGTCCAATACCTTTGTTGTCAGCCTCACCTTGTCTCCATATTTATGGGCCAACAATTCAAAACAGACATCTGCCCCGCTCCCAAGCAGCCACACCCTTTTTCCCTTAACCAGTTCAGCTACGTCTTCCGGCGGCAGAACCAAGTAATCTGTGATGCGTTTTTGTGAATAGTCCTGTTCAACCTCATATAATGCACAATAAACCTCTCCTTTTCTGGCATCTATGAGCGGGCATATGTAATCACCAGGACAAGCAGTAACTGCATATGCCAAGGCATCAAGGCTCGGCACCCCTACAACAGGAATGCTCAAACCATAAGCCAGCCCCTTTGCAACAGACATCCCTATCCGAAGTCCGGTAAAGCTGCCTGGCCCCTGGGAGACTGCCACCAGGTCAAGATCTGAAAATTGTAGTCCCATGTCTTGAAAGAGAAATTTAGCCAAAGGGAGCAACCTGCGGGAATGGGTTTTCCTGCTGGAAAAGGCTGCTTCCCCTACAACTCTATCATCTTCCAATATAGCTATACCGCCATATGCTCCTGAAGTTTCTATGGCAAACGTAATAAATGGCACAGAGATACGAAATATTATTACCTTAAGGCTTAAAAGTCTGCCCAAAGCCCATCAATCTGGCTATATCATTATAGAAAACTAGAAGCATCAAGGCCATTAAAATAAAAATGCCTATCTGCTGGGCTATCTCACGCTGACGCATAGAAAGAGGTTTCCTTGTAATGGCCTCAATAGCGAAAAATAAGAGATGCCCACCGTCAAGCACTGGAATGGGAAATAGGTTTAGCAAGCCTAGGTTAATGCTCAGCAATGCCATAAAATAAAAGAGGTTTAACATGCCCTGCTGGGCCTGCTGACCTGCCATCTGGGCAATCATGATCGGGCCGCCCAATACTGAAAGAGGTATATCGCGCTTTATGATCTTTAAAAAGCCTTTAAACGTTAGAGCTATAAGGTCATATGTCTTGGATGCCGCAAGGGAAAAGGCGGAAAGAGGATTTAATTTTTCTATTTTGAGATTGCCAGCAGCAGTCACGCCAATTATAGGCACTTCACTCTCTTCGCCAAAGATATTTTTGACCTTTTTGAGTTTTGGAGTGACGGAAATAGCAAGCTCTTTACCATCTCTCTTTACTAACAGCTTCAAAGGCTTGCCTTTACTGCTCCGTATAATTTTTGACAGCTCTTCCCAGGTCTCAATAGGATGGCCATTAACCGCCACAATCATATCGCCTGGCTTCAGCCCTGCTGACTGGGCTGGTGAGTCTGGTTGCACTTCGCCTATTTCCGGCAAGAGCACTGGATTTCCATAGAGGATCAAGATGGCAAATATAATAAATCCAGCAAAGAGAAGATTGGAAATTGGACCAGCTGCCACAATAGCCGCCCTTTGCCATAGAGGTTTATGATTAAAAGAATATTGGCGTTCTTCCTCTGGTATTTCTTCACCTGGCTGTTCTCCAAGCATCTTTACAAATCCGCCAAGGGGAAAGGCTGAAATACAGTAATCTGTTCCTCCTCTGACAATGCCCCAAATCCTTGGACCAAAGCCAATGGAAAATTTCAGCACCTTTACACCAAAGGCTCTGGCCACTAAAAAATGGCCTAATTCATGGACCAAAATCAACAAACTCAATACCAGTAAAAAAGACCAAAGTGTGGTCATATCATTTTCTCCACGATATTTTCTGCCCTTAGCCGTGCCAGAGCGTCCGCCTGCATAACTGCATCCAAAGAATCTATTTCATCCCGAGGGAAATCGGAAAGCACCTTGAAAATTACTTCCGCTATCTGTTTATAACCTATTCGGCCTTCTAGGAAAGCTGCTACAGCAACCTCATTGGCTGCATTGAGGGCGGCTGGGATAGTTCCGCCTCTTCGGAGTGCCTCATAGGCATATTTGAGACATGGAAAACGTTCCATATCAGGGGCCTCAAAGGTAAGTGGTGACGCCTTAACAATATCCAGGCCTGGAACACCCACTGATATCCGGTCCGGCCATGAAAAGGCATAGGCAATTGGCCCGCGCATATCTGGCACGCCAAGCTGAGCCAGCACTGAACCATCAATAAATTCCACCATACTGTGCACAATGCTCTGTGGATGAACCACCACATCAATATCATCTGCTGCCATATCAAAGAGCCAGCTTGCTTCTATGACCTCAAGGCCTTTATTCATAAGGGTAGCAGAATCCACTGAAATCTTGGCGCCCATGGACCAATTAGGATGTGCAACCGCCTGTTGGGGAGTCACATTCTCAAGCTCTTGCTCACTTTTCTGTAAAAAGGGGCCGCCTGAAGCTGTCAAAATAATTCTTTTTACCCCTTCCTTAGGATTTCCCTGAAGACATTGGAAGATTGCGCTGTGTTCGCTGTCCACTGGAATTATGTTAACCCCTTTTTCCTTTGCCTTTTTCATAACCAGAGGGCCAGCAGTAACCAGGGACTCCTTATTAGCCAGGGCAATGTCTTTGCCTGCTTCTATTGCTGCCATAGTAGGTATCAAACCAGCTGCACCAACCATTGCAGAAAGAACCATTTGCGCCTTTTGCAGGGAAGCAATCTCCTTGTAACCCGCCTTGCCAAAGAGGATATTGGTCTTACACCCCTTTTCCACAAGCCTTTTCAATTGTGAGGCCAGCTCCTCACTCATAACGGCGGCGGCCAAGGGCTTGAACTTGTTAATCTGATCTGCCAGCAGTTCTATGTTTTGCCCTGCAGCAAGGCCTGATACTGCAAACCTTCCCTCAGATCTGGCAATAACATCTAATGCGCTCCTGCCTATGGAACCAGTAGAGCCCAATATGGAAATCCATTTAGTCGGCTTCATCTGACCAACCAACCTTGCTGATAACCAAAATATATTATCCAATAAAGGAAAGGAGCTGCCAGCATAACTGCATCCACCCTGTCAAAGACACCACCATGCCCAGGCAGGATGTTGCTGGAATCCTTTACTCCAAAGCTTCTTTTCACAATGGATTCCATCAAATCCCCAACCTGTCCTACCATTCCAACTATCAAGGCAGTTGGTAAAATGAAGCGGGGATCGAAATATTTGAACAACCCAAACCAAACCATCAGAGCCATGAGAATATTTGCTGCTAAACCCCCCACTGCGCCTTCAACAGTCTTGCCGCTGCTAACATCTGGTCTTAATTTGTGTTTGCCTATTGCCCTGCCCACATAATATGCACCTGCATCACCAGAAAATATAACCAACAGAAGAAACAATACCCATGCCTTGCCGTTGGGCAGTACTCGAAGCAACCAAACATGTGCAAGGCAGAAGGAGACATAGGAAGCCCCTGCGTAAAACAAGAAAAGATCCTGGGCCCCATTTTCCCACTGTTTGAAGGTCAAAATAAAATAGAGTCCACTGACAAAAAGGGCCAAGGCCAAGGCAGGTAAAACATATTCGCTGCTGTTTCCAAAAACTGCTCCTAAAACTGGTAGCAGTCCGCTTGCCACGCCTAAAATTAAAATACTAATCTTATTTGAAAATGTAATCCTGTAATATTCGTAAAGACATACAGCAGAACCTGCAATAACCAGTGCGCCAAAGATGCCTTTTCCACCCCACCAAAGGAGTATGAAAAGCAGAGGGCCAGCAACAAGGGCAGTCAGGATACGATCGCGGTGCATGCCTTGGCAAATGACTCCCCAATGCGGCCAAACCTTCTTTCACGCCTTCCATAATCCTGGAGAGCCTTAATAAGCTCCTGCTTGTCAAAGTCGGGCCACAAAGTATTTGTAATATAAAGTTCTGAATATGCTGCCTGGAAGAGCAGAAAATTGCTCAACCTCATTTCGCCGCTGGTACGGATTATCAAGTCTGGATCTGGCAACTCTGCTGTGTAAAGATTTTTTGCCACTAAGTCTTCATCTATATCTTCGGGCTTGATCTTCCCCTCCATACACATTTGGGCAATTTTCCTGACAGCAAAGGCGATCTCTGCCCTGCCTCCATAACTTAGGGCTAGATTCAAGATCATATCTTGATTAGAAGAAGTGGATTTCATGACTGCTGCAAGTTTATCTTGGACTTTCTGGGGCAAACACTCTATTTCCCCAATGGCCATGAGCCTTATGCCATTTTTCAGCATCTCATTAAGTTCCCGCTCCAAATAGTCATAGAGGAGGTCCATTAGGGCAGAAACCTCATCCTTTGGGCGGTTCCAATTCTCTTTGGAAAAGGCATAAAGGGTAAGCACTTTGATACCCAGCTCACGGCAGGCAGTAACAGTCTCCCTTACCGCCTTCACACCCTGCCGGTGGCCCATTATCCTGGGCATTCCGCGGCGCCGTGCCCAGCGGCCATTTCCATCCATGATGATGGCAAGATGGTGCGGAATCTTTTCCAATTCAGGATCGTGCATAAAACTTATTAAGACTGGTTAGAACTCCAGTATCTCTTTCTCCTTTTCAGACAAAATCTTGTCCACTTCTTTAATATGTTCGTCTGTGATCTCCTGGACTTTGTCCTGCAATTTATACATATCATCTTCAGAGATTTCTTTATTCTTTTTCTGAGCCTTTAATTTTTCAATGGCATCCCTTCTTATATTCCGAATAGCCACCCTTGCCTCTTCCGCCATCTTTTTTACCAATTTGACAAGGTCTTTGCGACGCTCTTCAGTAAGAGGGGGAACTGCTATGCGTACAATCTTGCCATCATTGGTGGGAGTCAAACCTAATTCAGATTTTAATATTGCCTTTTCAATATCTGGAAGGATATTGGCATCCCAAGGCTGTATAGTCAAAAGCCTGCTTTCCGGCACAGATATGGAGGCTACCTGGTTAAGCGGCATGAGAGTACCATAATAATCTACTGTAATGCCATCCAAGAGGGCTGGGGTCGCCCGGCCAGTGCGCACGCGGTCAAGTTCCTTTTTGAATGCTTCGATGGCCTTGTCCATCTTCTTGCTGGCTGTTTCAAGCACTTCACTCATCTGCCTCACCTCCTGTAACTAATGTACCAATAGCCTCACCATGAACTGCTTTTATAATGTTGCCCCTTTCTTTCATGGAAAAGACCAGTACTGGCAGCTTGGCATCCCTGGCCAGGGCAATAGCAGCTCCATCCATTACTTTAAGGTCATGTTCCAGGACCTGATCATAGGTGAGATGATTAAATTTTACCGCATCAGAAAATTTTTGGGGATCCTTATCATACACGCCATCCACATTGGTGGCCTTCATAAGGACGTCTGCCTTGATCTCAAGGGCCCTCAAAGCAGCTGCTGTATCTGTGGTAAAAAAGGGATTGCCGGTACCTGCTGCAAAAATAATTATTCTCCCGCGCTCCAGATGTTTTAAGGCCCTGGCTCGAACAAATGGCTCTACCATTCTACCAACCTCAATGGCAGAGAGCACCCTTACCTCAGCGCCGCTGTTTTTCAAGGCTTCCTGTAAAGCAAGGGCATTAATTACAGTTGCAAGCATGCCCATCTGGTCTGCAGATGCCCTATCCATGCCTTGAGCTGCACCTGCCACTCCCCTGAAAATATTGCCACCACCTATTACCAGACCCATTTGTACTCCGGACCTATGAACTTCTACCAATTCATCGGCCAAACTGTTTATCACAGGCATAGAAATACCAAAGGGCTCATTGCCCATCAGGGCCTCGCCGCTTACCTTGAGCAAGACCCTATGGAAGCCTTTGGCATTTTTTGATGATGACATTAATCAGTCCCCACCTGGAACCTTGCATAGCGCTTGATGGTGATATTTTCGCCCATCTTGGCTATGAGCTCATTCAACTTATCCTGAATGGTGATATCTGGATCTTTGACATAGGGCTGCTCAAGCAGACAAACTTCTTTGAAAAATTTATCCAAACGCCCTTCAATGATCTTTTCCACGATGTTTTCTGGTTTTCCTGATTCAAGGGCCTGCTGCCGGTAGATCTCTTTTTCCCTTTCAACCAGCTCTTGGGGAACATCTTCCCTCCGCATGGCAACAGGATTTGCTGCACATATATGTAAGGCTAGATCCTTGGCAAACTGGACAAACTGATCATTTTTTGCCACAAAATCAGTTTCACAATCTACTTCCACTAACACACCAATCTTATTTCCTGCATGAAGGTAACATTGAACAGTGCCTTCTGATGTTGCACGACCAGCCCGCTTTGCAGCCACTGCCAGCCCCTTTTGCCTGAGCCAATCTACAGCCTTGTCCATATCGCCGCCGCATTCCTGCAAGGCCTTCTTGCAATCCATCATTCCGGCATTAGTACGTTCCCTTAATTCCTTTATCATCTGAGTGGTTATGGCACCCATTTTATTCCTCCGCTAAAAATCTTTTATCTCTAAATTATATGGAAACTATGCAGCCTGGGGAGCTCCGGAAGCAGCCTCTGTCTCTGCTGAAGCCTCTGGTGCAGAAGTTTCCTCCCCAGAAACAGGCATAGACTCTGCTCCTTCTCCTGTTTCTTCAGCCATTTCTTTGTCTGTTTCCGCCTGCTGGGTTTCTAAGAACTTTTCTTTGCCTTCTAAAACCGCATCTGCAATGCGGGAGCTTATCAAACGGATTGCCCTAATGGCATCGTCATTTCCTGGAATGATGTAATCTATTCCATCTGGATCACAATTTGTATCCACTATAGCTATAACTGGGATGCCTAGCTTGTTTGCCTCTTTTACTGCAATCTGCTCCTGTTTTGCATCCACCACGAAAACTGCATCTGGGAGGCCATCCATATCTTTTATACCGCCAAGGTTCTGATCCAGTTTTCTGCGGAGCCGGTCCATTTTTAACACCTCTTTTTTGGGAAACTTCTCAATGGTGCCGTCTTCAAACATGGCTTCTAGACGCTTTAGCCTGTCTATGCCTTTGCGTATAGTCTGGTAGTTGGTGAGCATACCGCCCAGCCAACGGTGATTTACATAAGGCATACCACAACGGCTTGCCTCCTCCTGGATTGACTCTCTAGCCTGTTTTTTTGTACCAACAAAGAGCACAATACCACCTTCAGCAGCCACATCCCTGGCAAATTCATAGGCTACCTTGAAAAGACGAACAGTCTTCTGAAGGTCAATGATGTAAATGCCATTTCTGGCCCCAAATATATAGGGCTTCATTTTTGGGTTCCAGCGCCTAGTCTGATGGCCAAAATGGACACCAGCTTCCAACAGTTGTTTCATAGTTACGTAAGCCACGATTCCTCCTTATGAAGTGGTTTTTTTCCTCCCTACTCTACTTTTTAAAGGCCCTTGTTACCGGAACCGGCACCACTTGGGCAGTAGAAGCAGGTGTGTGATTGAACTGCCTATTTAACACAAATCGGCTTTATGTAACACTTGTCTGATTTTTTTACAAGGCCAAGGAAAAAATCAAAACTTTAAAATTGACCCTATTAGAGCAACATTTATACGTTTGCCAACCTTGACATTGTCCGCAAACTATGAAATGAGGAACAGATCATCTTTTTTGACCCTCTGATTTTCAAATAAATCAACCACTGGAAAGGAGTTAAAAAATGGCAAGAGAGCATTGGGGCACGCGGCTTGGCCTTATATTGGCCATGGCTGGCAATGCAGTGGGCCTTGGAAATTTCCTCCGTTTTCCCACCCAGGCAGCCCAGAATGGAGGCGGGGTATTTATGATACCCTATATGATCTCTATAGTAGTAATTGCAATCCCTCTTATGTGGACTGAGTGGGCAATTGGCCGTTATGGAGGAGTTAGAGGGCATGGAACCACCCCTGCCATTTTCAAGCTTTTGTGGAAAAACCCGATTGCTAAATATGTTGGCGTGCTAGGCCTCTTTGTTCCTTTTGTAGTGGCCTGCTATTACGTTTACATAGAATCTTGGACCTTGGGATATGCTGTAATGTCTATAGGCGGAATGCTTCCTTCAGAAGCGGCGGCATACGGTGCACCTGGCACTGCTGAATATTTAAAGCCATTCCAGGACCTGCTCGCCCAGTATACTGGCATGGGCAACGGTGATATTTACCGGCCCTCTATAATGGCTTATATCTTTTTCTTAATTACCATTGCACTTAATATATGGATTCTAATAAAAGGGATCTCAGGCGGAATAGAAAAACTTGCCAAACTTGCCATGCCCGCCCTCTTCTTCATGGCCTTGGTATTGATGATAAGGGTTTTGACCCTTGAAACTCCCCAAGGTAGCGCGGTAGAGGGTCTAAATTTTCTCTGGACTCCTGATTGGAGCCAGCTATCTAACCCTAAGGTGTGGCTTGCAGCAGCCGGACAGGTATTTTTTACTTTGAGCCTTGGGTTTGGAGCCATCATCACCTATGCCTCATACCTGGGCAAAAATGATGATCTTGTCCTTTCAGGCCTGTCAGCAGCTTCCTTGAATGAGATGGCAGAAGTGATTCTAGGAGGTTCCATTGCCATTCCCGCTGCAGCTGCCTTTTTCGGTGTAATGGCAGCACAGCAGATAGCTGCTTCTGGGGCCTTTAATCTCGCCTTTGTAAGCCTGCCAGCCATATTTGCAAACATTCCCATGGGAAGCCTCTTTGGCTTCTTATGGTTCACATTGCTTTTTTTTGCTGGCCTTACCTCATCTGTTGCCATAACACAGCCTGTGATTGCCTTCCTGGAAGATGAATTTCGGCTTAAAAGGACCTATGCAGTTATTGCCACCATGACTTTTCTTTTCGGCATTGCCCATGTACCCATATTTCTTGGCAAGGCCTTGGATGAAATGGACTTCTGGGCAGGCACGTTTTTTGTGGTAATTTTTGCTTTGATTGAAGTAATCGTCTTTTTCTGGATCTTTGAAGGTAAAAAGGCATGGGAAGAGATAAATAGAGGCGGTATTATTAAGGCTCCGTCTTTCTTTTATCCAATCATCAAATATGTTACCCCGCTATTTCTCACGGTCATCTTAATATGGTGGACCTTCGATGTTCTTCCCGCCTATCTTAAACATAGTTCATGGACAGCCTGGGTAACCAGGGAACTTCTGGTGGGTATAGGCTTTTTCCTCTGTTTTCTAGTCTTTTTATCTGACCGTAGAAGGAGATCAAAATGAAGGGCTCAGCGCTTTTATTTATGTTATTCTCTTGGGGACTTGTATTAAGCTTGTCAACCTATTGCTTCAGTAAGCTGTTTGCAGCCGAGACCCAATGTAAAAGTAAAAAAAGGAAAAGGACCAAAAAGACTGGAAAAGAAACTAAAAAGAAGGTTCAGAAGGCTGAATAGCCATTGGTGAACCTCCCATGACTAGCGTACCATTAGCAGAACGAATGCGCCCGAGGACCCTTGAGGAGATCGCTGGCCAGGAACATCTTCTTGGCCATGGCAAGCCTCTTCAAGCAATAGCAGCCCGGGGCCAACTTCCCTCTATGATCTTATGGGGACCTCCAGGGTGCGGCAAAACCACCCTCGCCAGGGTGCTGGCAAGGTTGGTTGATGCCAATTTCATCTCCTTTTCTGCAGTCCTTTCTGGAGTAAAGGAATTGAGGTCGATTGTAAAAGAAGCACAAGAGAATAAACGTGCTGGCGGCCCCAAAACCATACTATTTGTGGATGAAATACACCGCTTCAACAAGGCCCAGCAAGACGCTTTTTTGCCCCATGTTGAAAGTGGACTAATAACTTTGATAGGTGCCACCACAGAAAATCCTTCCTTTGAGATCATAAGTCCTCTGCTTTCCAGATGCCATGTGTTCACCCTTAAGCCTTTGTCAAAGGATGACTTGAGAAAACTTCTATACAGGGGATTGAAAGATCAAGAACGCGGCCTTGGCAAAATGGAGCTCTCCATATCCAAGGAAGCGGAAGAGGCCTTACTCAATTATGCCGATGGAGATGCCAGGAGCCTCTATAATCTGCTGGAATTCAGTGCTGAGATCGCTGTATCCAAAAGGCCGGAGGGCAAAGGAGCCTCCATATCACTGGATGACATTGAACAGGCAGCCCAAAAACGTTTGCTGCGTTATGACAAGGCTGGAGAAGAACACTACAACCTCATTTCGGCATTTCACAAAAGTTTGAGAGGCAGCGATCCAGATGCAGCGCTCTACTGGATGGCAAGGATGCTGGAGGGCGGTGAAGATCCCCATTATGTTGCAAGGCGCATGATCCGCTTTGCTTCAGAAGACGTTGGCAATGCCGATCCGCAGGCGCTGCAGATAGCCCTTGATGCCCTGAAGGCGTATGACTTTTTGGGCAGCCCTGAAGGTGAGCTAGCCTTGGCCCAGGCAGCTGTCTATTTAGCCACTGCTCCCAAAAGCAATGCTGTATATGAAGCCTATGGCAAGGCCCAGGCAGATGCTAGAAAATATGGTTCCCTTCCTGTCCCTTTGCATATAAGAAATGCTCCCACAAAATTGATGAAGGAGCTTGGTTATGGCAAAGGCTATAAATATGCCCATGACTACCCAGATGGGCTGGCCTACCAGGAATATTTTCCTGCTGAGCTGAAAAATAGGATTTATTATCATCCAACAACCAGGGGGCATGAACGCATTATCAAAGATAGGCTTGACAAGTGGCGGAAGATATTGGCGAAAAGGCGGAAGATAGGCCAGTGATAACCCTAGCCTAAAAATCTTACTCTCTGAACTTGACAAAATCCCACACCATTTTGTAAATATACGTGTCTGTACTGTGGGCCCATAGCTCAGTTGGTAGAGCCACCGGCTCATAACCGGTTGGTCCCAGGTTCGAATCCTGGTGGGCCCAATTCAATGCCAGATGGGGCAGAAATTTTGGAAGAAGTTCAATTTACAAAAACATATACATACCCAATGCCATACAAGAAGGTGCAGCCATATGGATGCACCTTTTTTCATGGCCAAATAACTCAACAAACTGATGCCTACAGTTTTGGATATTGAAAATTTGCTGGAAGAATGGGCCCCTAAAGGCCTTGCTGAAGAGTGGGACAATGTTGGTCTCCAAATAGGAAACCCCAGGGCACAGATATCTAAAATTTTAATAGCCCTCGACCCCACCCATTCCCTCCTGGAAAAGGCTAGAGACATCGGGGCAGATCTGGTAATAACACATCACCCTTTGATATTTAAACCCCTTTATAATCTTGATCTATCACATTGGATACCCTCGGCAGTTGCTGATTTTCTCAAGTCAGCCATTTCCTTTATTGCCATGCACACTAATCTGGATGCTGCCAAGGGAGGAGTATCTGACCAGTTGGCAGCCCCCCTTATATTTAAAACAATATCGCCATTAGTTATAAGACAAACCGATTTACCAGGTACAGGTATTGGCAGGGTTGGTGTACTTGAAAAATCTTTACTGCTTGAAGATATTATCAGGGCCTATTCAAATTTTTTAAAACCGGGCCTATTCACCATCACAGGCGATCCCCAGAAGACAATTTCAAAGGTCGCTATATGTGGAGGATCGGGCTCTGATTTATGGCCTGCGGTGGTTTCTTCTGAAGCAGATCTCTTCATAAGTGCGGAGATCAAACACAACATTCTACGAGAGGCAGAAGAATTGGGAAAGGCCATAATAAGTATAGGCCATTTCCAAAGCGAATGGCCTATTGTGCCAGCTATTGCAAATTATCTCCGGACTGCACTTGAAAAGAGCAGCTGGAGTGCTGATATATCCATATTTGAGGAAGAGGCCCCTCCTGCTTGGACAGCAGGGCGGAAATAAATACAAATAAATTATTGTAGAAGGAGTTATAAATTGAAACCAGAATTAGAATCCCTCTTGCAACTACAGAAAACAGACCTGGAAATTCGCAAATTATTGAGCGAAAAGGAGGAGTGTCCCAAAAGGCTTGAGGCCTTAAAGGAACAAGTTGAAGAAGAGGAGTCCTATCTCAAAGAAACCACAGAGCGTATCACCCAGCTCAACAAGCATAAAATAGAACTGGAAGATGAATTGGAGCTGGAAAATGTACGCCTTAACAAATCTCAGCAGCGCCTTAGCACCATTAAAACAGATAGGGAATATCAAGCAGTATTTAAGGAAATAGAAGACATAAAGAGAGCTAACAAAGAACGAGAGGATGAAATCCTCTTGACCATGAACCAGATAGAAGAGCTTGAAAAAGAGATCAAAAGCAAAAAAGAAGCGCTTTCACAACTCCAAAAGGAGATGGAAGTTGAACAAAAGCAGGTAGATAAGACAGAAAAAGAACTTTCCAAAAAAATAGCTGCCTTGGAAAAAGAACGCGACAAATTGGCTGCTAAAGTAAAGCCCAATCTGCTTACAAAATATAATTTTCTGAAGGATAAAAGACAGGGCATTGTAATCTCTAATGTAACAGCCGGCGTATGCAGCGGGTGCCACATGAACATTCCACCCCAGCTATTTAATGAATTATTGCGTGATGAAAGGATTCATGTATGTCCTACATGTCAGAGGATCATATATGCTGATAGAGAAAAAGAGAATGCAAAGGCTTAACCTTATATGATATGGGGCTTTTTTATATAAAAAAGCCCGTTAAGTGGTAAATGAGTAAAAATCCATAACCACAAACAATAACCGTTAATGCCTTTTGTGCATTCCTATGAAAAGAAAAAAAGGATAGAACTACTAGGCTGGCACTAGTGAGAAAGAATTTTATCAGGAAGGCCTCTGTGAAGCGGCCAGAACTGAAAAAGGCTGCAAGCAATGGATTCAATTCAATAGCTCCACAACTTAAGTGGTAGCAGGTAAAAACAAAATCCAATATGGAAGCCAGCCAAACGAAACAAATACCTAGCAGAAAAGATTTTTTTATTGGCCGGGTTAGTATTCCTTGAAGGCTAATATCAGCTTTTAAGGTCATAGTTACTCCCCCTACTCTCCATGACCCCATTTTAGCTTGTATTTTCTTTGAATCCAACTGTTTTTATCTATATCTGCCTAACAAGCAAATTTGAGCTTGCCAATTTTGGCTATTTTGTTGTATCACTCTAAAATAATCTTCCTGGGATGTATTTATATTTACAATGTGCGCAAAGAAAAAAAGTGTTATATTGACACGTTTTGGTGTGTCTGTGCCTGCAGATCTCATTGAGTCTTTTGATTCATATATAAAAGAAAGGGGTTACTCAAACCGTTCGGAGGCCATAAGAGACCTGATAAGGGAAAAGCTTGTGGCAAGAGAATGGGAACGGGAAATGATGGGCAAAGAGGTGGCAGGCACCATTACTTATGTATATGATCACCACAAAAGGGAATTGGTAGATGAGATAATTGATATCCAGCATGAACATGGCGATGTCGTGCTGGTTTCTCAGCATGTCCACCTTGACCACAGCAACTGCCTGGAAACTGTGATTGTTAAAGGGGATCCGTTGGCATTAAGGGACCTTACATATAAATTAAAGGCATTAAAGGGAATTAAACATTGCACTTTGGCCATGACAACCACAGGCAAAGATATGAGTTAGGCTTTGCACTGTCAGCAAGTTGACTTGTATGCTCTTGGAGCCTAGTTATGTATGCTGCTGGTTTGGAAAAGTGCAAGCAAGATGATTTGTGTTTGTTACATCCTGCCAAAATTTCTAATTGAAATGGAGTTGATTGAATAATGAGTGAGCAGATGGAGATGTTTTCTGATCCAACACCACGTTGTGATATAGCAGAAGAGCTTAAAAGGTCATACCTCGATTATGCCATGAGCGTGATTATAGGCAGGGCCCTGCCTGATGTCCGGGACGGCTTGAAACCTGTCCACAGGCGGATTCTCTTTGCCATGCATGAGCTGGGCAACAGTTATAACAGGCCCTATAAAAAATCTGCACGCATAGTGGGTGATGTCATTGGTAAATACCATCCCCATGGAGATGCTGCGGTATATGATGCCCTGGTAAGAATGGCGCAGGATTTTTCCATGCGCTACCCGCTGGTAGATGGCCAGGGTAATTTTGGCTCCATAGATGGCGATGCCCCTGCTGCCATGCGTTATACAGAGGTAAGGCTTACAAAGCTGGCCCACGAGCTGATGGCAGATATTGGCAAAGATACCGTGGATTTTGTGCCCAATTATGACGAAACTTTGCAGGAGCCATCTGTGCTGCCATCCAAGGTGCCAAATCTGCTGCTTAATGGTTCTTCAGGGATAGCAGTTGGCATGGCAACCAACATTCCTCCGCACAATCTCAATGAAGTGGGAAATGCGCTTATCGCCTTGATAAAAAATCCCAATATCACTGTTGCAGAGCTGATGGAGCATATTCCAGGCCCTGATTTCCCAACTGGTGCCTTTATTTGCGGGCGTCAGGGGATAAAAAATGCCTATCAGACAGGCCGCGGCATAATAAAGATGAGGGCCCGGGCCACTGTAGAGCAGCAGGCTAAAGGCAACAGGGAACTTATTGTGGTCTCTGAGATTCCTTATCAGGTGAACAAGGCAAAGCTGATCGAAAAAATCGCATATCTGGTAAGGGATAAAAAGATTACCGGCATTCAGGAAGTGCGGGATGAGTCAGACAGGGAAGGAATGCGCATTGTTATAGAACTCAAGCGGGATGCCGTGGCCCAGGTGGTGCTCAACCAACTCTATAAGCATACGCCAATGGAGACCAGTTTTGGCATCATCATGCTTGCCATTGTCCATGGAAGGCCTGAACTTCTAAATCTGAAGGAGCTTCTGAGCCACTTTCTAGATCACAGGAAAACAGTGATCATAAGGCGCACCACATATGATTTAAGAAAGGCAGAAGAACGCGCACACATCTTGGAAGGCCTGAAAATAGCCCTTGAAAACCTGGATGACGTGGTGGCATTGATCCGTGCATCTGCAAGCCCCAAAGAGGCAAAGGCAGGCCTGGTATCCCGCTTTGGCCTTTCAGAGATCCAGGCCCAGGCAATACTGGATATGAAGCTCCAAAGGCTTACAGGGTTAGAGCAAGATAAGATACTCAAAGAGTATGAGGATATTTTAAAGGCCATTAAGAAATATAAGGAAATATTGGCGAGCGAGGCCCTGGTGTTAGAGATAATCGAGCAGGAGCTGGTAGAGCTGGTAGAGGCCTTTGGTGACGAACGGCGCACAGAGATAATTGGAACGCCTGAAGAGATTTCCCTGGAAGACCTAATTGTTGAAGAGGATATGGTAGTTACCATTTCCCACAAAGGATACATAAAGAGAAATCCGTTGAGCCTTTACAGGAGCCAGCGGAGAGGCGGCAAAGGGGTGACAGGCCTTTCTTCAAAGCAGGAAGACTTTGTATCCAAGCTATTTGTGGCCTCTACCCATGACTATTTCCTCTTTCTCAGCAATTTAGGCAGGCTTTACTGGCTGAAAGTGCATGAGATACCACAGGGTTCCAGGACGAGCAGGGGAAAGGCTATGGTGAATCTCCTTCCTCTGGATAAGTCTGCTGGCGAAAAGATTGCGGGCGTGGTTCCTGTGCGAACCTTTGATAAAGATAAGTATTTAATGATGGTGTCTAGATCTGGAATTGTAAAAAAGACGCCCCTTGAAGCCTTTTCAAGGCCGCGCCCTGCGGGAATTATTGCCGCTGTGGTAAGGCCTGGAGACGAATTGATTGGCGGTGCCCTTACAGATGGCAACTCAGATATATTCCTGGCTACTAGAAACGGCCTCAGCATCCGCTTTTCTGAGCAGGACGTAAGGCCTATGGGCCGCACAGCAGCTGGTGTTAAGGGCATAAGCCTTAATGAAGGCGATAAAGTGGTTGCCATGGTGGTCATTTCTGATGACTCCGGCACATTGCTGACTGTTACTGAAAATGGCTATGGAAAGCGGACTCCAGTAACGGAATACAGGGTCCAGGCCAGGGGTGGCAAAGGAATCATCAATTTCAAGGTCACTGAAAAGACCGGCCCTGTGGTGGGAGTTCTGCTTGTGAAAGACACAGATGAGGTGATGCTGGTTGGCGACAGCGGAAATATCATCCGTACCAGGGTAAAAGAGATAAGGGTAACTGGACGCTCTGCCCAGGGTGTTAAGGTAATACGCCTTCAGGAAGGCGCCCACTTGGCATCTATTGCGCTGTTGGCTGAAAATGAAGAGGCTTGATATGGATCAGATGGTGTTATGAAGGTCGCAGTACTTGGTGCTGGAAGCTGGGGCACAGCCCTGGCTAAACTCCTTGGGGAAAAAGGCATAGAGACCTGTCTCTGGGCCAGGGACAAGGAACTGGTAAAGACAATGAAAAGTACCAGGATTAATGAAAAGTACCTGCCTGGCCATGAGCTTCCCACAAATATCTATTTTAGTAACGATCTTGCAGAGGCAGTGGAGGGAAGCCATGTGTTGCTCTTTGTTGTTCCAGCCCAAAAAACGAGGAAATTAGCACAAAACGTTGCTAAAATATTATATACAACACCAGATTCAGGAGCTGTAAAGGCTGTATGCTGTGCTTCAAAGGGCATAGAAATAGGTTCACTCAGCACCATGTCCCAGGTTCTGGAAGATGAACTTCCTGAGTATCTTCATGGCAAAGTGGCCATCCTTTCAGGCCCAAGTTTTGCAGAAGAGGTAGCCTCCCAAAAACCAACCGCGGTTACCATTGCTTCCACAGATTCCCCTATTGCCCAGTATATGCAGGAACTTTTTTCTACAGACTACTTCAGGGCATACAGCAGTCTGGATTTGATGGGGGTACAGCTTGGCGGTTCTTTAAAAAATGTATTGGCCATTGCAGCAGGCATTTCAGATGGAATGGGCTTTGGAGACAATGCCAGGGCAGCTTTGATAACTAGGGGGCTGGCTGAAATGGCCCGGCTTGGGGTGCGGTGCGGTGCAAATCCCATTACCTTTGCAGGCCTTGCTGGCATGGGAGACCTGGTGCTCACATGCACAGGGGCATTGAGCAGGAACAGGCATGTAGGCCTTAAGTTGGGTCAGGGATTAACCCTTGAACAGATTCTTGCAGAGATGAACAATGTTGCAGAAGGTGTCAAAACTGCAGAAGCGGCCTATAACTTGGGCAAAAAATATGAGGTGGAGCTTCCGATTTCAGAGGCGGTTTATCAGGTACTTTACGAAGGGCTTCATCCTGGCAAGGCAGTAAAACAGCTCATGTCAAGACCGCTTAAAACTGAATTTGGCAGCGTGTTTACCCCTTAAATCAAACTTCCTGAAAAATGGGTGAAGAACGCTTCTACCGCAAGATCATGGCCCGCAAAGGGCTTGTCTCCTTCAGGGTTGTCCACAAGGAAACAGATCTGCATGTGCAGGCGAAAGAAGACTTGTCTGAGCAGGTATCGAGCTGGGTCCTTGAATCAAGGCTTGCCATAGAGCAGTATGCCAGGAAAAATCCTGCTTTTTTGACCTCTTTGCTTCCCCTTCCCCTAGATGAAACTGCACCCCCAATAGTTAAAACTATGCTGGAGGCGGGAAGGCGTGTAGGCGTTGGGCCCATGGCCTCGGTTGCAGGCACTATTGCCCAATATGTTGGGTCAAAAATAGCAGAGGCGACAGGCGGCGAAGTGGTTGTGGAAAACGGA
>JAMOVF010000153.1 GCA_027061625.1 Deltaproteobacteria bacterium | reverse complement strand
AAACTCTATTTTTCCAGTTAAGTCTTTCTAGTACCACATTGCCATCTTGAAATATCTGAACTTCATTGATGCAGCAGTAGTCTTGCCCTAGACAAAAACAGTCTTGGATTGGTACTTTAAGGAAGTGTGATAGTATTATCCTGTTTGTGCCTCCGTGGGCAATGATTGCCACCGTATCTCCACGCATTTTTTGCAGAATTTCGTCAACTATCTTTAGAACCCGTTTCCTTACATCTGCCAGATTTTCACCACCAGGCGGCCTGTAATGTTCCAGATTATCCATCCTTTTCTTTAACTGGCCAGGATATAGCTCATCTATTTCCGACCATGTTAGACCGCTCCATGCGCCGAAGTCCACCTCCCGCAATTCCCGCCTTTTCACCACGGTAAGCTCCCTTGACTTAGCAAGCAGGCGCGCGAGGTATAGGCTTCTTGATAGATCGCTGGAAAAAATGGCCTTGAATGAAACAGGCTCAAGAAGCCTAGCCACCTCACGGCTCTGTTTTTTTCCTTTTTCAGACAAGGGCACATCCTGCTGGCTGTAAAAATTTCCATTTGGATTGTCTATATGTCCGTGGCGCAGCAGAAAGATCCTGGTAGGCTGGAAATTTTTTGATCTATCCATGATGCATGGCAGTGCCTATTATGAGCAATATCGTCTCAGATATCTCGACCTGGAAGCCTAAAACATCTCCAGTAACTCCGCCCAGTCTCTTTTTGAAAAAAAAGGCAAAAAAGGCTGCCAAAAGCATTATAGCTGCCACAAGGAAAAAGCCACCAATGCCAGCAAGAAATATCCCTGCCAAGAGTGCTGTAATAAAGGCAGGTACAAGGGGTCTCTTGGCTTCAGTACCCACAAATGACTCCCCAAGTCCTCCTTCAGGCCTAGCGTAAACGGAAAGGGCGGCAAGCACATTGAGGCTGAAACGCGCCAGGCAAGGCACCAGGATAATAAACTTAAAGGCCCCGCTCTGTACCAGCTCTCCTAAAGCGCTGCTTTTTAAAATAAGTGCTAATGCCAAGGCAATAACGCCTATAGCACCAGTGCAGCTATCTTTCATGATTTTCAAGGCTTGTTCCCTGGGTTTATGGCTTCCCAAGGCATCTGCCACATCTGCAAGGCCATCAAGGTGCAGGCCCCTGGTAAAGAAGGCATGGAATGCGCACAACATGGCCCCTGCAACCAGGGTAGGAAATGATTTTGCAAAAAGATACCCCAAAAGGGCAAGAATAAGCCCTAAAAGCAGGCCTATAAAAGGAAAAAAGGCCAGAGAAGCGGAAAAATCTGATCTTTCAAGATTCAGATCATTTTTTATACGGAATATCGTAAGGAATTGGAGTGCAGCAATAAATCTCTTGATAATTGGCCTTGCCACTATTCATCCCATTCAGTTCTAATGCGCTGCACCACTTTCTGCACATATTGGAGTTTTGTTGGAGGACACACTCCCAGCAGGGGCTGGCCTTGTTCAACTGTCTGGCCTGACTGGAAATAAACTTTATAGATGACCCCTGGCTCCCCATCATATTCAAGTATGGTATCCCTCTTCATGAGAGACATTATCAACACTTCATCTCCTTTTTTTATAGGCACACCTTTTTCAATATCTTTTTCGATCTGGGTTGCAATCTCGGGCATCAGGAAATATCTGGCCCTTTGAGGAGCGGAATAAATGGAGAGCACCTCTTTCAAGATGCGGTCTATTATCTCTTCTTTGTTGAGCCTATGCTGTATGGTGAGAAGCGGCTCTCCTGCCTCCACAAAAGTATCATCAAGATCGGTACGCACTTCTGAGACAACGCCTGTGCTCTTAGAATATATCTTTTTGGGGTTTCGCTCCCTTTCCAGTACAAAAAGCAGGGTGCCTGGCTTTTGGCCCCACTTCCCTGACGGGCCTTTTACTTCCTGGCCTTGTTCCACCTTCAGTGCAATTTTGCCTGTATGGGGCGTTTCAACTACATAGTCCTCAAAGGGATGAGTACGGTAGCGCCTCAATAGGTCATTTAAGTTTATATCCCCTGCCATAATTCCTTTAACCTTCTACCTGTAATAGAGGCTTGGGCTGCCCATACGAAGCAGCGCATCGTAGAGATTCTTTCTAAAGTCCTTCCTGTCCCATATGCCCTGTATATGGCCCCTGCTCAAGGCATTTCTGGCAGCATGATAATCTGGAGGCACATCTTCCCCAGTGGTTTCCCTTATAACCCTTGGGCCAGCAAAACCGATCCTGGATGAACGGATAGCAAACTGGTAAGGCGAACAACCTAGGAAGCTAGCCACAGGGCCGGCATAAGAGTTATTGTCATAAACCACTATGTAGAGACCGCCGCTGTCTATATACTCACGCACTGCCAGGGTACATTTGGGCATCTGCACCACACCAAGCGTGCCTTCCTGGATTCTGATTCCACCTGTGGTGTGTATATAGGCCAGAAGGGGCCTGCGGGTAATCCTTGCCTTGTCACACGCCCTTACAAATTTTTCCCCTTCAGCAGTGCCCACAGTGCCGCTTCTAAAGTTGCTGTATAGCATTGCTACTACCACTTTGATGCCTCTAATCTTGGCATCTGCTGTTATAATGGCGCAGCGCCTGCCGGTACGCTGCATATCCCGCTTCAAGCGGGGGCCAAAACCCTCGAAATTGAGTGGATTTCCAGACGATATATGTTCATTGAATTCTTGAAAGGAATCCCTGTCAAAGAGATTTTTCAGATACCACTGATATTCCAGGGGAAAATGGTGACCGCATGTAGGGCACACACCGCAGGATTCGCCATAGAGGTCTGGCACCCATAGATCCTGGCACCCATATTTTTCTGCATTAGGACAGGTAACCGTACGGTCTTCATTGGCCAGAGGGCTTACATATTGTTCCCACTCTTCAAGGAAGATGGATTGCGTATCTACCCCATTTGCCCTGTGAAGCCTTTTAGGACGCTCAGGTTCTGGAAAAACAAAATCATAGGCTGCTTTTACTGGTTCTGTAACTGTGCGGAGCAGCACTGAACCTTCTCCAGAAACTTCTGCAAGCACTTTTTGGAAATTCCGCCTGTGAGTCTTAAGCAGGCCGTAGCGTGCCTCATAGTAGCAATTTTTGAGTATTTCCTTTACATCTTTCAGACCAGGCAGGCTGCTCTCTTCAGGCTCAATCACAAAATCAGTTCCCATATTTCTGTATTTGTGGGATCTATGCACAAGCAGCCTTTTTGTCTCAGCATCGGTAAGACTCCAATTCACCACTACATCAAAGGTGGTGGATTCCACCTCTTCCGCCTTTTTCCTGCGGAGAGCATATGCACGGAATGTTTTAAAGCTTTTTGTGTTGAGCACTACTTCATCTGTGGCCTTGATCATCTCATATCTCAAGCGCCTGAAGAATGCAAAATCATCCCGCCTTGCCCCAAGGGCAGGCTCTTCAATAACCTTGTCTATGGTGCCCAGCTTCAGGTTGTCTGCTGCAGTCATATGGAGCTGTTCTGCGCACTTCTCTATCAGCTCTTTGGGAACCCGCTGACCTTCCCTGATCTTGCCCTCAATGGCTGCTGCGCCCTCGGGCGAAATCACAGAATAGTAGCCTCTAGAGCCCATAAGCCTCATGTCTGAAAGGCCGATGGCCTCAGCTCCTCCAGAACCGCCTTCGGAGATGAAGGAGACCATGGGAACCCTCAGCTTGGCCATGGCGTAAATATTGCGGGCTATCTGCTGGGCAGCTCCTGGATAGTCTTCTATGGGAAAAGAGCCTGGGGTGAATATGAAAAAGTGGATGGGAATTCCCTCATTTTCAGCAACCTTCATATATTGAAGCGCCTTGGCATTTCCCCAGGGCTTTGCGCTTCCGCCGTTTCTGAACTCTTCGCCACGGCCCTTTTCGTGGCCTATAACCATAACTTGGTGGCTATAGATCTTATTCTTTACCCTGCGTGAGATAGTTGCCCTTGCCACTACCACAGCAGGGTCAACATTTCTTTCACCATCACCACCTAGCTCTGTATAAGAGTCATATACGTTATCTAAAATATCTTGGAGGGTGAAGCGCTGGGGGCTTCTTACAATATTTACAATCTCAGCGGGTGTGAGTTTTTCCGCAACGCGGTCTTCAAGAAAAGATACCCTGTCTTCAATACGTTCAAGCCTGCTGCGGTATTCTTCCTCGCTTAGTTCAAACTGGGCCTGGCGTAAGGCAGAAGCCCTTTCCAGAAGCTCATCAAGGTCTGCCCATTCAGGGTCTTTTTTAATATCAATTAAATAATTAATACGGTCGATAAGCGCACTTAATAGTTTGCTCGCATCTTCCATATCTATTTTGCTGACACTCATATATTAATCCAATTTGGATGGAGCTTAGAATTGCAACACATCATCCAAACGTTCATTTAAATAATCAAGATTTGTTACAATGGGCTCACCGGAGGAGTTTTCTCCTTTTATAACAGTTTGAGATATCACCTTACGGGCCCGTTCCTTTGCTTCTTCAGTATCTTTCCCCCATACAATGGCCAAGCATAAATTGGGATCATATTCTGTGGGAATCTGATATGGACGATCCTGCGGTACATGGGTATATAGTCTCAACCAATCATATTCAGGAAAATCAAGCTGAGTAATCGTTCCGCACCAAGGCGTAAAACCCCGCTTCGGATCTTCGGCCACAATACGCAGCTCAATGCTGGTTCCTTCAAAATATATATCATCCTGATCAAAGCCAAGACGGTCTCCAAAGGCCACCCTGATCTGTTCCCTTATCAAATTGGTTTCACTATTTCTCTTTTTGATCCGTGATATATATGCAGAGATCTCATTTTCAACCTGAATCCTGGTGTTCACTTCAAGCAGATATGGCTGGCCTGTGCGGGTAACCACCCACTCCCATGTCCCAACGCTGTCATACCCCACATGTTTTGCCAGTTTTACAGAATGATCAACAATATCATTCAGCAGCTTCTCTGCATCAAAGGGATATTCATAGAGATAGGGGTCAAAGCCTGGTGCAACCTCCACCCTTTTCTGCCTTCCTGTACTCTGGATGGTGCAGTTCCTTGTGCCAAAGTGAACCACTTCTCCATGCTGGCTTCCCAGAAGCTGGACTTCAAGATGGTGGTAATCCTTAAGGCATTGCTCAATCAGCACGCCTTCATCTCCAAATTGGCGTTTTGCATAGCTCTGGATGCGTCTGTAAACACGTCTAAAGGCATCCAAATGGTACACTTCTTCAATGCCCATGCCGCCACCGCCAGCTGAAGCCTTTACAAGCACTGAAGGGTTGCTGATTCCTTGCTCCTTTTGGAGAAAAAAGAGCTCCTCAGCCACTTCTTCAGCCTCTATTTCATTGTAAATGGGGGCATCTGAGCCTGGAATAACCGGAATATTCAGCTCTTTTGCAATCCTCTTTGTATTGATTTTGCTTCCAAGGCCCCGTATTACCTCCCAGCGCGGGCCTATAAATACTAAAGGCCTGGTGCGCAAGGCCGCCCGCCTGGCAAACCTGAAATTTTCAGAAAAAAA
>JAMOVF010000152.1 GCA_027061625.1 Deltaproteobacteria bacterium | reverse complement strand
AGGTGGGGTTGCAGCTTTTTCTGGATGCTTGCTGGCCTGTGGTAGACTCCGTTGTTGAACGCGGCCATAAGGTTATGCTGGATCTCAAGTTCTTTGATATTCCAGCAACTGTTCAAAGGGCGATTGCCCAGTTAACGCACAGGCGGGTTGCATTTGCCACAATCCATGGGAACGAGCCAATAATTGAGGCAGCGGTAGCAAAAAAGGAAGGGCTGAAAGTCCTTGCAGTCACTGTTTTAACCTCCTTTGATGAATCAGATTTGCGGGCTATGGGGCTCCAGGGCAGCGTACAAGACCTTGTATTGCAGAGGGCCCAGAAGGCCATTGAGCTTGGTTGTGATGGGGTTGTCGCTTCACCTCAGGAGGCCAGGGCCTTGCGCGAAAAGCTTGGAGACCAGTTTTTGATAGTGACGCCAGGTATCCGTCCAGAAACAAATCAAGCCTCAGATGATCAAAGACGTATTGCAACGCCCAGGGAGGCTATACTTAGCGGTGCTGATTACGTGGTGATTGGCCGTCCAATTCGCACTGCAGATGATCCTTTAAAGGTTGTAGAAGATATTCAAAGGGAAATTCAAGAAGCTCTGTCTGCCAGGAGTAAAGAGGAGCGTTCAGGGGAGTGATGCAGGTCGAAAATAGTGACATTGCTGAATTGCTCGAAGAGATGGCAGACCTGTTGGAGATTGATGGGGCAAATCCCTTCAGGGTCAGGGCCTATAGAAATGCCGCACGCACTTTGCTGGATATTGGCAAAGATGTGCGGGAAATGATAGAGGCCGGGGAGGATTTGACCAAGCTTCCAGGAATTGGGAAAGACCTTGCCCAAAAGATCCAGGAAATTGTAGAGACCGGCACCTTTTCTGATCTTGAGGAGATGCGCAAAAAGGTGCCCCGTGAGTTGACAGAACTTTTGGACATAGCAGGCCTTGGCCCAAAGAGGGTAGGGGCCCTTTACCGCACCTTAGGCATTACAAACAGCGAACAGTTGTTAAAGGCTTGCAAGGAAGGCAAGGTGAGCCAGCTTCCTGGATTTGGCAAAAAGACCGAGGCCAAGATCCTTGAAGCACTGCAAACAAAATTCACCACAACACAGCGTTTTTTGATTGCTGAAGCTGCTCCCTATGCAGAGGCACTTAAGTCATATCTGCTGGAAGCAGATGGCGTAAAGCAAGTGGTAGTGGCAGGCAGCTACCGGCGGCGCAAAGAGACCGTGGGTGACCTGGATATTTTGGTAACAGCAGATCCTGAATCCAACCCTGTGGACTATTTTGTGCGTTTTCCAAGGGTCAGAGATATTCTGGCCAAGGGTTCAACAAAGGCCTCTATAGTGCTTAAAAATGGCATGCAGGTGGATATGAGGGTCGTGGAAGAGGAATCCTTTGGTGCATGTCTCCACTACTTTACTGGCAGCAAGGCGCATAATATTGCAATCCGCAAAATAGCCCAGAAAATGGGTCTCAAGATTAATGAATATGGCATTTTTAGGGGTGAGGAGCGCATTGCAGGGGAGGAAGAGGGCTCTGTTTTCGAGATATTGGGGCTGGATTACATCCAGCCTGAGCTTAGGGAAGACCGCGGGGAGGTGGAAGCCGCAGCCGCAGGTAAGCTTCCCGATCTGATCACATTGGAAGATCTAAAGGGCGATCTCCATGTGCACACAAGCTACACAGATGGCAATGCCACAATCAAGGCAATGGCTGAGGAAGCCAAAGCTTTAGGCCTCAAATATATTGCCATTGCAGACCATTCAAGGCGCTTGCGCATTGCAAATGGCCTGGACAGCTCAAATCTGCTCAAACAGGTTGAGGAAATAGACAAGCTCAATTCAGAGATCAAAGGCTTCACCATATTAAAGGCCATAGAGGTTGACATTCTGGAAGATGGAAGCCTGGATTTGCCAGATGATGTGCTGAAACGTCTTGATTTAGTGGTCGGGGCTGTCCACAGCAAGTTTAATTTATCTAAAGAAAAACAGACTGCCAGGATACTTAGGGCCATGGAAAACCCGCACTTAAGCATATTGGCCCATCCAACCGGCCGCATATTGCTGAAGCGTGACCCTTATGACCTTGACGTGGATGCAGTTATTAACATGGCCAGGGAAACAGGGGTTGTGCTGGAGCTTAATGCCAACCCTTACCGGCTGGATCTCAATGATGTTTATTGCAGACAGGCCAAGGAAGCCGGGGTAAAAATAGCCATTAATACTGATGCCCATTCACCTGCTGAATTTTTGAATCTCTTTTGGGGAATAGGGCAGGCACGGCGCGGCTGGCTTGAGCCAAAGGATGTACTAAACACTTTGCCTGTCAAAAAAATGTTAAAGGCCCTCAAGCGATAAGAGCTGATGAAGATCGGCATCTTTGATTCAGGTGTTGGAGGGCTTACTGTGGCAAAGGAGATCAAGAATCTCCTGCCCAATCAGCCAATAATCTATTTTGGCGATACGGCCAGAACACCCTATGGAACAAAGAGCAGGGAGACCTTGATAACCTATGCCAGGGAAGACGCTGCTTTTCTGCTGGAACAAGGAGCAGGCTTGATTGTTATTGCCTGCCACAGTGCGGCCAGCACAGCCACTGATGCACTTAAAGAAGGCCTGGATGTTCCTGTTTTTGAGGTGGTCACTCCATCCATAGAACAGGCCTTGGCCAAAACCCGGACTAAAAGGATAGGCCTTATAGGAACCAGGGCCACTGTTGCCAGTGGAATATATGAGAAGAAGATAGGCGTTTTGGACTCAGAAGCAAAGGTAATAGGCCAGCCCTGTCCGCTTCTGGTTCCCTTGGTTGAGGAAGGCTGGCTCAAGGCCAGGGAAACGAGGATGATTGTTAAAAAATACCTGCGCCCTTTGAAGCAGCAGAAAATAGATACTCTGGTTTTAGGATGCACCCACTATCCGCTCCTTAAAAAGGTGATCCAGGAGAAGATAGGCAAACGAACGGAAGTAATAGATCCTTCGCTTGAGGTTGCCAGGGCTGTTAAAAACTACCTGAATCAAAATGGCGGTATCGAGTGTGGCGGGCAGGTAAAAGACCGCTATTTTGTTTCAGACATAGGCCCTGCCACACAAGAGATAGTGCGCCGCTTCATGGGGCGCAGGATTGAACTTGAAAAGGTGTAGAGAATGACAGCTAAGAGTTTTGATCCGACTGAAGTTTTTTAAGGTCTTCTTCAGTATCAACATCAAGCGGTGCCTCAGACACCACGGCAACCCCGACCGGGTACCCATTTTCCAGGGCCCTTAGCTGTTCCAGACATTCTATTTTTTCAAGCCTTGATGGAGGCAGGGTTACAAATTTTTGCAAAAAACCATTTCTGAACACATATAGGCCAAGGTGGCGCAAATAGGGCATATTTTCCTGCTCAAAGGCATTATCCCTGTCATATGGAATAGGAGAGCGTGAGAAATAGAGTGCGCAGTTGTTTTTATCCAGTACCACTTTTACCCGGTTGGGGTCAGCTGCCATCTCAACAGCCATTGGGCATGCTGGAGTGGTCATTACAAACTTGGAATTAGACTTTAGAAGCTCGAGGGGGGCATAAACCATTTCATCTTTAAAAAATGGCTGGTCGCCTTGGATATTGATTACAATATCTGAATCAGCAAGACCCATCAGGCTTGCAACTTCGGCAATTCGGTCCGTCCCTGATGGATGATTTGGATCAGTCATAAAGGCCTTTCCCCCTGCTTTGTTTACGGTGTCCAATATTTCGCGGTGATCTGTTGCCACAGCAACCTCATCAATGCCATGGAGTCTGCTGGCACGGTTATAAACATGAAGTATCATGGGCAGGCCATTGATTTCAATCAGAGGTTTACCAGGAAGCCGACTTGAGCCATATCTTGCTGGAATAATTGCAACTATCTTTCTATTGGCCATTTTTTATACTCCGCATATGTTTGGAAACCTTAAGGGCAATATCATAGGCCTCTTTTTTATTTATGCCGCTTATTTCAGCAGCAAGGGAGGCGGCATCCTTCACTGTCATGCCCTTGTGAATCATAGAAGCTACTATCTCAGATGGCTCCTTTCCAGATGGTAATCCCATCATCTTTTGCCTGCCAGAGCCTTCGATTACTAGGGTGAATTCCCCCTTTACTGCATGGGCGGAAAGCCTCTTAAGAAGCTCACTCAAGGGGCCAAACCAATAGGTTTCGTGCACTTTGGTCATCTCCCTGGCTATAAAGGCAGTTCTGTCTCCAAGCGTCTTTATGAGATCTTGAAGGGTTTTCAGAATCCTGTGGGGGGATTCCAATATAACCAGGGTGCATTCTAGGATGCTCAACCTTTTAAGGGTCTCTTTGCGCTCCCTGCCCCTGGCAGGAATAAAACCGCAGAAATAGAAGGTGTCTGCCGGAATGCCTGCCACGCTCAGGGCAGCAGTCAAGCTTGAGGGGCCTGGAATTGGCACAACCTCAAAACCCGCTTCCCGCACCCGAGCCACCAGCCTGGCCCCCGGATCTGAAATAGCAGGCACGCCTGCATCACTGGCAAAGGCCACATCAATATCTTGTTCCAGATAGCTGATAACAGCAGAGGCACATTTCTGCTCCTTGTGCATATGACAGCTTATGGCCTTTGCTGTGCTTCCAATGGCTGAAAGCAGCTTTCGGGTGCGCCGCGTGTCTTCGCATGCTACGATCTCCACCTCTTTCAATATCCTTGAGGCCCGGAACGTAAGATCTTCCAGGTTGCCTATGGGCGTAGCAACAACATAGAGCCGTGCATTGGCCTTTCTATGTCTTTTTTCTGCCTTTGGTGGATGAAGTTGTGTAGCCATTTTGTTTTATCTGATTCTCACCATAATGCCTCTTTAACAAAGGGAAAAGGGGAGGCAGCCCGGGTTGACCAGATGAAAAAAGTGCCAATAAGTTTAATATATATAGTCTGAATGAACTTTGCAGGAGGGTGCATACTATGCCCATATATGAATTTTATTGTCCAGATTGCCATATGATTTTTAATTTTTTTTCCCGCAGGATAAATACAGAGAAAAGGCCAGACTGCCCAAAGTGTGGCCATCCAAAAATAGAACGCCAGGTTTCGATTTTTTCCATTTCCAAGGGGCTAAAAGAGGATGATGCTGACAATCTGCCAGATATAGATGAATCCAAATTAGAGCAGGCAATGATGTCGCTTGCTGCTGAAGCCGAGGGGATTGATGAAGAAGATCCGCGCCAGGCCGCCCAGCTTATGAAAAAGCTCTTTGACGCCACGGGGCTTGACCTGGGTCCGGGCATGGAAGAGGCTATTAAGCGAATGGAGGCTGGGGAAGACCCAGAAAAGATCGAAGAAGAGCTTGGAGACCTGCTGGAGGATGAGGATCCATTTTCTCAGATGGTGGCCAAGAAGGGACTCAAGGGGTTCAAAAAGAAATATCTACCTCCTCAAGTGGATTCAACATTGTATGAATTATAGGCCTGTCAGAAGTTGCAGCGTGTTTAAAATCTTTGTATATAAGTTGATTCATCTGAAGCGAAAAAGAATTTTTTGGAGGAT
>JAMOVF010000151.1 GCA_027061625.1 Deltaproteobacteria bacterium | reverse complement strand
AAATCCTTGCGTAAATGACCAGCATGATTAAGGCCTTCAAATGCTAAGCCTGCTGTCATAGATCCATCACCAATGACTGCCACCACTTTGGCATCATCTCTTTTTAAAGATTTTGCTGTGGCCATGCCTAGAGCAGCAGAGATGGAGGTACTGCTATGTCCTGTATCCAAGGCGTCGTAAGGGCTTTCACTCCTCTTTGGAAAACCGCTTACACCGCCATATTGTCTCAACGTATTAAAGGAGTTACGGCGGCCAGTTAAAAGTTTATGGGCATACGCCTGATGCCCTACATCCCAAATTATCTTGTCTTTAGGGGCATCAAAAACATAATGAAGAGCAATAGTCAGCTCTACCACGCCAAGGCTGGGAGCAAGATGGCCACCTGTTTTCGCTACTGTATCTACAATAATTTTACGAAGTCCCTGGGCCACTTCTTGAAGCTGCAATATGTCCAAATATTTCAAGTCTTGAGGATATTCTACTTTGTCTAATAATGTCGGTTCCATAAACTAAATTTCCTTTTGCTATCTATTTCTTTGGATAACATAATTGGCAATTGCCCTAAGTGGCTCAGCCTTTTCATCAAATGATGCCAGTGCAGAAATAGCAGAATGAATATATTCATGTGCTTGTGCTCTTGATTCTTCAATTCCAAAAAGAGCTGGATACGTTGCCTTATTTTTCTCCAAATCTGATCCCACAGGTTTACCAATAACCTCTTGATCACCCTCAATATCAAGAAGATCATCAACTATTTGAAAGGCCAAGCCCAAGCCATCACCATAACTAGATAAAGCCCCAAGCTGATTTTGATCAGCTCCTCCAAGCAAACCTCCAATTTCAACAGAAGCCTTGATCAAGGCACCTGTTTTATGCTGATGAATAAATGCCAGTTGAGAACCATTTACCTCTTTATTTTCCATAAGTACATCAACTGCTTGCCCTACAACCATTCCTTTTATACCTGCTGCCCTGGCCAATATTAAAATCACTTGGGAAACCTTTTCAGAATTCTCTCTTTCCTTAACAGCCTCACGTGCCAATATTTCAAAAGCAAACGTCAAAAGGCCATCACCTGCTAATATTGCCATGGCCTCACCAAAAACTTTATGACATGTCGGCCTGCCTCTGCGAAGATCATCATCGTCCATAGCAGGCAAATCATCATGTATCAAAGAATATGTGTGAATAAATTCCAAGGCACAAGCTGCCGGCATGGAAACAGATGAGCTTCCGCCCACAGCATGAGATGCGGCCAGAACCAATATAGGCCTTAGCCTTTTGCCGCCAGCCATTACACTATATCGCATTGCTTCGAACAGCGGTGCACTCAAGCCTTCTGGTTCTGGAAGGAAACTATCAAGAGCCTTATCGATCTCTTTGCGTTTGTTTTCCAGATATTCCTTTAAATCGAAACCCAAAAAAACCCCTTTATCTAATGCTAAATCAGCAAACTAGCCCTAAAAGTTATCCTCACCGGTCTGGGGTGTCAACAAAGCAAAAACAAATTTTCAAGATCAACACATTGACTACTTTTTCTTCAAAAATTCTTTTGCAGAAGGACACAGCTCCTTCACTGGACATTTTTCACACAAAGGCTTCCTGGCCTTGCATATATTCCTGCCATGCTCAATTAGTATATAGGAGATTATACCCCAATCCTCCTTGGGAATAATTTTCATAAGATCCTTTTCGATTTTTACAGGATCTTTATGCTTAGTAAGACCAAGACGCTGCGCAACCCTTTTGACATGGGTATCCACAGCAATACCTTCAATCTTTCCAAAGGCATTGAACAGCACGATATTAGCAGTCTTCCTTGCAACTCCCGGCAAAGTAAGCAAATCCTCCATAGTATCAGGAACTTTGCCGCCAAATCTTTCCAGAATTATGCGGGAAGCCTCTTTTATGTTTTTCGCCTTATTCCTGAAGAAACCCGTGGAACGTACAAGCTCCTCAACCTCCTCCACAGGGGCCTTTGCCATGGTTTCCGGGGTAGGAAACCGCTCAAAAAGCATAGGTGTAATCTTGTTAACCTGTTTATCAGTACACTGAGCCGATAAAATTACTGCCACAAGGAGCTGGAAAGGGTCATGGTAGCGCAGTGCTATGGTGGCGTCCTTATAAGTCTCTTTGAGTATCTTGAGTATCTTTTCTATTCTTTCACGTTCTTTTTTGGTCATCACAACCTCTCATTTTTCATATCAAAGATTGATTGCCGCTAAAATCTAAGACGTTTTAGAGATATGCTGCCCAGAATCAGCAGCATGCTTAATATCAAGGCTGGGCCAAGGCCTGGATGCAGCCTGCCTGAACTCTCGAGAGTAAACAAGAAATTCCATGAAATCCACACCACAAAGCCTAATGCAATTCCAAGAGAGATGCCAAAAGCAATACCGCTGCGCCCCACATTTAAGACGATTGGCAGCCCGGCAAAGAGCATGGCAAGACCTAGCAGGGGATAGGTAAGACGGGACCAGAACATGCTTTCCAGTGCAGCGGTTGAGAGGCCTGCCTGCTTCATACGTTTTATGGCAGTGTAAAGTGCTGTAATTTTCATATGTTGAGGTGGAGTTTCCACAGCCATGAAGTCTCGGGGGGTCTGACCGCTCTTAAGACTCATGCTTTTAAAGGGTATATCTTTCAAAGGTTGGGCTGTTATATCTCTGGTCTGATGTATGCCGTTAAAGAGGTTCCATCTGCCTTTGCCTGAATATTCAGCCCGTTTTGCATGGATTATGTCCATAATGTGATAGTTGTCATCGTAACGCATCCAGTGAAGGCTGCTAAGCAATGAGGCATCAGGCCGTTCCACCACAGCGCTCCATATGTTCTTTTCCCCATGATAAAAGAGCCTGTCTCCACGCACCATCCCGTGCCTGGGCTTATTTTCCCGCAAAGCGCTGGCCATGCTCTCTGTTTTGGGTGTGATAAATCCACTTAGAAACACCAGTGAGACAGAAAACAGAGCCACCACTGCAAGGTGGGGCTTCATTACCTGCCAGGGAGAAATGCCGGAAGCCTTCAAGATGAGCAATTCATTCTGGCGTGCAAGCATTGAGATGCTTACCAGGCCTGCCATTAAAAAAATGAGCGGGGATATAGAATCGAGCAGGCCTGGCAGTCTGTAAAGGAAGTAGAGAAGGATGTCCCCGGTGCGTGCATGGGCTTCAACAAAATCGTCCAAACGCTCAAACACCTCTACCAGCAAAAACAACCCCAGCAGGCCCAGCCCTACAACAAGGATTATTGTCAAAAAGTGGCGCAGCAGATATTTGGTCAACAGTGTCATAGGGCGCCTCAACTATGCTGGCTTATGCCATGCCTTATAAATTTCTGCAGCAGGATAATAGCTGCTATTCCAAACAGGACATTGGGCGTCCATATCCCAAGCCAGGGAGGAATTGTACCAGCCTCTGCCATGTTGAAGGCAAAGGCGCTCAAAAGATAATAACCAAGAAAAGTGGCGATACCAGAGGCAATCCCTCCTGAGATTCCTGCTGCTCCTGAAAATGTGCCCAAAGGAACGGCTATGACCGCCAAGATGAAAGCTCCAACGGGCAGAGCCAGCCTTTTATGAAATTCCGCCATATATCTTAGTCTTTTTTTGAGCGGGAATTTTGGATCCTGCCCCCTTTTTTTAAGCTCTGCCAGGCCCATCTCGCCGCGCCCTTTTCTACTCTTTTTGCCTTCGATGCCGAGCTGAACCGTATAGGTTTGGAATTCAAAGGTATCTGTCCTGGTATAATCAGGATTGATCCTGTTCAGCAGCCCATCGTTCAACTTCAAGGCAATTTTTTGCCCTTTGGTGCCTGTATATAATTGACCAGTCTGGGCAAAAATAAGACTTGCCGCCTCTTTCTTTCTGTCATCTTTTATAAACACGCCCTTAAAATTGTGTTTATCTTGGCTGGCCTCTTGGACATAAAGGGTGATACCCTTTGAAAAAGGCAGAAATGAACCAGGCACTATGCCCTGAGTAAAGGCGCGGGCAGATACCTCCTGCAGAAACAACCTATGAAGTGTCTTGCTCTTTGGTGTTAAAATCACAGCAACCAGTAAAGTGGCTGCTGCCGCGCCCATGCCAATCAATAATACAGGCCTTATAAGACGGGTCGGCTGAACGCCGCAAGAAAGCATTCCAAGCAGTTCATTATCCCTTGAAAGCCTCAAAAAGGCTAAAAGCACTCCAAACAGTGCAGCCAGCGGGATGGTAAGCATAAAAAAATCTGGCAGCAGCAGACTTAAAAACCAGAGAAATTCCCCAAAAGTTATGCCAGAACGCAGGAGCACTGGCAAAAGAGGGAGGATACGGCCCAGCAGAAGCAGCACAGAGATTGAGATAAATGATATGACCGTAGGTGCTACGGCCTCTTTTAAGACAACAGCAGTGGTAAGTTTCATGGCGCATCAATATTAGCCTAGATATTTTTAGAGGCAAGTTGGTATAAGTTAAGACAAAGCGCTGATTTTGCCCAGTTGGAAGGATGGACACCTTGCGATTAATACGCTAAAAAACACTAGCTGTATTTTATATAAATCAAGTTAGCAAATAGCCAATTGAACATTGGAGGAAATATGGTTTACAGGATTGAAGTAGCGCTTAAGGCTGAGTTGAAAGATGCTCTGGGAAACAAATATGCAAAAAGGGCCAAGGAAGACCTCAATCTGAACGTGGAAGAAATCCGTACGGTGAAGGCCTACCTGCTGGACTTTGAAAACATTGGCCTGGAAGTTCTGAAACAGGCAGCAGAAGGGCCATATTCAGATCCTGTAACTCAGATATATTCCATTGACGCCCCGCTTTTTGAAGATATGGATTTTGAATGGAACTGGCTCATAGAAGTTGGGTTCCGGCCTGGGGTAACAGATAATGAAGGCAAGATTGCCAAAGAGGCCCTGGAGCTGATAATCGGGCGCAAGGCAACAGATGAGGAAGGCGTTTACACCAGCAGCCAATATCTCATAAAAGGGCAGATGAGCCGGGAAGATGCTGAAAGACTTGCCAAAGGCCTTCTTGCCAATGACCTGATCCAACGCACCTTGGTAGCCTCTAAGGAGGAGATGGAAAACTATTGGGCAGAAAAGGATGGCCCTATTTACTCTGTTCCCAAGGTGCAGGCTGAAGGAGAGATAGTTGTAAAGGAAATTGATCTTTCTGCCATGTCTGATGATGAGCTGATGCAGCTTTCCAAAGAAGGGGTGCTGGCGCTGAACCTCAAAGAGATGAAGGCCATAAGGGACTATTTTGCCAGGCCTGAAGTCATAGAAGAAAGAAAAAAGGTAGGCCTTGGCCCTAAGGTCACAGATGTGGAGCTTGAGGCCTTGGCTCAGACATGGTCAGAGCACTGCAAACACAAGATATTCAATGCGCTTATAACCTATGTGGATGAAGATGGCTCTGAAGTTCTGGAAGACAGCCTTTTTGACACCTACATAAGGAAAGGCACGGAAGAAATAAGGAAGAGACTCGGTGAAAATGATTGGTGCCTTTCTGTATTCAAGGACAATGCCGGAGTCATAAAATTCAATGATGAGTATGGGGTGGCCTTTAAGGTAGAGACCCACAACAGTCCCTCGGCCCTAGACCCCTATGGTGGAGCATTAACTGGCATAGTCGGCGTAAACAGGGACCCCTTTGGTACAGGCCTTGGCGCAAAACTCGTGTTCAATATAGATGTATTTTGTTTTGGCCCCCCAAATTATAAAGGCGAGCTTCCCAAAGGGCTTCTCC
>JAMOVF010000150.1 GCA_027061625.1 Deltaproteobacteria bacterium | reverse complement strand
GAGCTGGAAGGGCACCGGCCCGAAGCACAATTGCCAGGTCTGAGGCCTCTTCATGGGTAAAAGAGCCGGTTATCTGGGCATGACCTCCGCCGATTTTTTCCCTTATTACAGGGGCGGAGCGAACTACGCCGTCAAGGACAATGGCAAGCCTTTTACCAACATTCTCCTCGGTGATTTTTGCAAAGATCTTTGCCCCCCTGTCAGTAAAATCAAGGGCAACATAGGGCTCATTATAAGCGCCGCCAATCCTTACATGGGCCGTTTTTATTGCATCTCCAGTCATCAGAGTGCGTTCTTTAAGGAGAAGAGGCCTTTTAATGACCCGCCCAGTGCGGCTGTCCACTTCTTTCAGGAAATATATGGCATCACCCTTTGGAAGCCTGCCTTTAAGCGCTGCGTTCAACGTTTTTGCATCGGCATCTGGAGGGACCTGTCCACTTTTAATCGCCTGCTGTATCAAGGCATTAACGTCTACTCCAGCCTCATCATCCACCAGCTTAAACTCTAGCTGAGCCGTCTGGCCTATGAGTTTTAAGGCACGTTTGGGATCTTTCACACCAGGAAGCTGCACAACAATCTTGTTTTTGCCCTGGCGGACTATAACTGGCTCGGTTACACCGAACTGATCAATACGGTTTCTTATGATCTCAAGGGATTGTTCAACAGCATGATCCCTTATGAACTGCTTTTCCTTTTCAGAAAGGCCTAAAATAAGAACGGGGAAACGGCCATCTTCCCTGACTTCCAATATCTCAAGATCTGGAAACTCTTTTTGGATAATCTCCTTCACTTGTGCCAAGGCGCTTTTATTGGGCAGGGCAAAGGCTACCGTGCCAGGTTCAGGGCTTTTACGCCTTACAAGGGTAATATTTTTATGTTTGAGAGTGGATTTCAGCTCCTGGGCTGAGAGCTCTACAGCATTTTTTATGGCCTGATCAACATCCACTTCCAAAATAAGGTGCATGCCTCCCTGGAGGTCTAACCCCAGTTTCAACCCTTCACTGTAAACATATTTTTTGAACCATGCGGGCGTATCTTTGTAAAAAGCTGGCAGCACCAAAGCCACAGAGCAGATTATCAGCACAAACATTAATGCGAATTTCCAGCGCAATCCCTTAGGCATATAGAAATCTCCTTGGAATAGACTTGTTAAGGCCTTTTTCTGAACACTTCATTTAAATGTTCTTACAAATAGCCAAGCCCTTCTTATCTAACGTAGAGAAATTTTGCAAGGAAAGAGTGAAGCTTAAGCTAAGAAAGATTAATGCTTCTTCTCCCAAAAACGTAAATTAATAAATAAAGAAAAATGGGACAAATAAGATAGAATACCGGCCTTGAGCAACTGCTTTACGGCCTAATGCCAAGCTAAGGCCGGGATAATTTTTAAGTTAAAGCTACCTGGTCTTATTTTTACATCCGCCCTTGCATTCACATTTTTTGCATTTACAGACCTTCTTGCACTTATCACATTTACCGCACTGGCACTTCATCTGTTCCGCTGCCTGGCACTTGGATTTAGGACATGCCACCACTGTACCTGGAAGGGACCAACCCAGAAAAAGTGCAGAAGCAAGCATTAAACTAAGCAGAATCCTTTTATACATCTTGTTTTTTTCTCCTTTTGTGTATATTTAGTTTTAAATTTGCAGGAAGAATCTTATACTTGGTTTCAATAAAGCAAGCTAGTAAATTTTTAATGGGCGAAAAGCATCTATGTAATCGTTTTATTGTGCCTCTACTGTACTTTTTCAGACTATAAAATTGGAGTTTAAGATAATAGAGCTGTCTTTTGTATATAGGACATTTTTGGCAGCTGTCACGAGGTGGATATGAATAAGACAAAACCGGGAATGGATAAGCGCAAGGCCATTGACATTGCATTGGCCCAGATTCAGAAACAATTCGGCAAAGGGGCCGTAATGTGCTTGGGAGATAAAGAGGTTGAAGATGTGCCTGCAATCCCAACGGGTTCCTTGGCCGTGGATATAGCCACTGGAATAGGCGGTATTCCCCGGGGCAGAATCATCGAGATTTACGGCCCTGAATCTTCAGGAAAGACGACCCTTGCCCTGCACATGATAGCAGAGGCACAGAAGCAGGGTGGATTGGCTGCATTTGTGGATGCAGAACATGCCATGGATGCCACCTATGCTGAAAAACTTGGAGTTCAAACCAAGGATCTCCTTGTATCCCAGCCTGACTATGGCGAGCAGGCCCTTGAGATTGTAGACGCTTTGGTGAGGAGCGGGGCACTGGACATAATTGTTGTGGATTCAGTGGCTGCCCTGGTGCCGCGGGCAGAGATTGAAGGCGAAATGGGCGATCAGCACGTGGGCCTTCAGGCCAGGCTGATGTCCCATGCCTTGAGGAAGCTCACAGGCAACTTGAACCGCACAAATACCGCTCTGGTGTTTATAAACCAGATCAGGATGAAAATCGGGGTGATGTTTGGAAATCCTGAGACCACAACAGGCGGCAATGCCCTGAAATTCTATTCCACCATGCGCATGGACATACGCAGGATTGGAGCCATTAAAGAGGGAGCAGATGTAATAGGCAACCGCACCAGGGTGAAGGTGGTGAAAAACAAGATTGCTCCTCCCTTTAAAGAGGCGGAGTTTGACATCTACTATGGCGAAGGCATATCCAGGGAGAGTTCGCTGATTGACCTGGGTGTGGCTGTGGATGTGATTGAAAAGAGCGGTTCATGGTACTCATACAATGGCGAGCGCCTGGGCCAGGGCAGGGAAAATGTGCGGGCCTTTTTGAAGGAAAATCCAGAGCTGACTGATGAAATCGAGCAGCGGATCAGGGAGGCCTATGGTTTGAAGACATCGGAGACAGCTGCTGAGAGTGTGGAGGAACAGGCGTGAAAAAGTTTTCATCCAGGGAATTGCGCTCACTTTTTTTGGATTTTTTTAAGGAAAAAGGCCATGAGATTGTACCAAGCTCCTCCTTGGTCCCGGCTGACGACCCCACTCTTTTATTTACCAATGCCGGCATGGTCCAGTTCAAAAAGGTCTTTTTAGGGGAAGAAAAGCGCCCCTATACCAGGGCAGCTTCCTGCCAGAAATGCGTCCGTGCCGGTGGTAAACACAACGACCTTGAAAATGTCGGCTACACTGCCCGTCACCACACCTTTTTTGAAATGCTAGGCAATTTCTCCTTTGGCGACTATTTCAAAAAAGAGGCCATTGAATATGCCTGGGAACTGCTGACCAAAAGGATAGGCCTTCCAGTGGACAAACTGTGGGTTACGGTCTTCAGGGAAGATGATGAGGCAGCAGCCCTTTGGCCAAAAATCACTGGAATATCACCTGAAAGGGTCCTCCGCTTAGATGAGGATGACAACTTCTGGGCCATGGGGGATACTGGCCCGTGCGGGCCATGCTCTGAGATATTGATTGATCAGGGCGAGGAAATGGCCTGCGGCCCTGATTGCGGCATTGGAAAATGCGACTGCGACCGCTATCTGGAGCTTTGGAACCTGGTCTTTATGCAGTTTTTCAGGGATGAGAGCGGAAAACTCAATCCGCTTCCAAAGCCAAGCATCGATACCGGCATGGGCCTTGAGCGGATAACAGCCATATGCCAGGGAGTGAAAACAAATTTTGATACAGACCTCTTTTCTGGCCTATTTCGCAAACTTGAAGAGCTTTCAGGGAAAAAATATGGCACTTCTGAAGAAATAGACGTGGCCATGCGGGTAATAGGAGACCATGCTAGGGCCTCTGCCTTTTTGATAGCAGATGGCGTGGTGCCTTCAAATGAAGGGCGCGGGTATGTTTTAAGGCGCATTATAAGGCGGGCTGTGCGCTACGGCAGGGTGCTCGGTCTTGAAGAGCCATTCCTTGGCACCATTGCCAATGTGGTGGTGGATGAGATGGGAGATATCTACCCTGAGCTTGAGCAATCCAGGGATTTCATCTCCAAGGTGCTTGAACATGAGGAAAAGCGGTTCTTTGAGACCCTAGGCACAGGCCTTGCCATGCTGGAGGAGGAGCTTGGCCGGCTCAAGCAGGAGGGAAAGAAGCTCATACCTGGAAAGTTCATATTCACCCTTTATGACACCTATGGCTTCCCTGTGGACATTGTAAGGGATATTGCCAAGGAGCGCGGCTTCCAGATTGACCGCGAAGGCTTCAACAAGGCCCTGGAGGAGCAGCGCCAGCGTTCCAAATCAAAGGCCAAGGCCGTGGTCACTGAAGAGCTGCCTGAAATATACAGACAGCTTCTTGAACAGGGCAGGGGAGGCACATTTGTCGGCTATCACACCCTTTCAACAAAATCGAAAATTTTGGCCTTATTTGACGGAAAAAATGCCCTGGAAAAAGTGGAAAAGGGCTGGAAGGGCGAGCTTATAGTAGAAGAGACGCCCTTTTATGCTGAATCTGGGGGCCAGGTAGGCGATCAAGGAGAGATAAAGGCGCCGTCTGGCAGGGCCAAGGTGTTGAATACCATTAAAAGAGGGGATTTGATTGTCCACCAGATTGAAGTCCTGGAGGGCGAGCTGTTGCTCAATCAGGAAGTTGAGCTTTCAGTTTATGAAGGCCCAAGGATGGATACTGCCAGGAATCACACAGCCACCCACCTGCTTCATGCAGCATTGAAACAGGTCCTTGGCGACCATGTAAAGCAGGCAGGCTCGCTGGTAGGGCCAGACAGGCTCAGATTTGATTTCACCCACTTTTCTGCTGTTTCCTTGGAAGAGCTTCAGCAGGTTGAAGATATCGTAAATGAGCAGGTGAGGGCAGATCAGGAGGTGCATACAGAAGTCCTTGCATACCAGGAGGCCCTTGAGAGGGGTGCTGTCGCCCTTTTTGGGGAAAAATATGGTGAAAAAGTGCGGGTTGTAGCCATTCCAGGCTTCAGCATGGAGCTTTGCGGCGGAACCCATCTTCCCCGCACCGGCATGATCGGCCTATTCAAAATAGTGCATGAAAGCAGTGTTTCTTCCGGCATAAGGAGGATTGAGGCCGTAACAGGCAAGGCGGCAGTAGAAGAAGTGCACAAAATGGAGAATCTGATCCATGAAACTGCTAACGCCATCAAGTCGCCTGTACCTGAGCTGTCCCAGAAGGCTGCCAAGCTTTTGGCCCAAATAAAGGAGCTTGAAAAAGAACTTGAAAAGGCGAGGATGGGCAAGGCAGGAGCTGATCCTGCATCGCTGGCTGCCCAGGCCGTTTCTGTTAAAGATGTAAAGCTGGTGAGCGCTCAAGTAGACCTGGGTGACCCAAAGGCATTGCGCACCCTTGGGGACAGAATAAGGGACAACCTTGGTTCTTCAGGGGTGGTAGTTCTGGGCACTAAAAATAAAAATAAGGCCCTGCTGCTGGTGATGGTGACCAAAGATCTTACCAAACGAGTCAAGGCTGGTGATATGGTTTCAAAGCTGGCAAAAATGGTAGGTGGCGGAGGCGGCGGAAGGCCAGATATGGCACAGGCTGGGGGGCCAAATGCCGAAGCCTTGCCTGAAGCCATAAATGCAGCTCCCAAAATTTTGGAAGAGATGATTTCTTAATATCATTGAGCACTTGCTGAAAATTTAATGTTTTTTCTCTTACAAGGTCTAGTGGTGTCTCTTTCAGGTTTTTTAGAGTTCTTTTCGTGCAGTAAGACCAGTATGTGCTGTATCTCACGCTAAAAAACCTTCAAGAGCCACCACTAGACCAAACTTCGGCTCTGCGTTTTGGGTAAAAGAAGCCAATGATCCTTCAGATAGGATACTCAATCAGATCTTGACCCAGCA
>JAMOVF010000149.1 GCA_027061625.1 Deltaproteobacteria bacterium | reverse complement strand
ATTACTGCTTGATATGGCCAAAGGTTTTATTCCTGTTTTATTGGTGCGTCTCTTCTGGAAGGGGCCGCTTCCTGCAGATCATCTTGCTGCCATTACCGGGATTTTTGCTGTAATCGGCCACTGTTTTCCAATATTTTTAGGCTTTAAAGGGGGCAAAGGAGTGGCCACAGCAGCAGGTGTATTTCTTGCTCTTTATCCACTATCTATTGCTATTGCAGGAGCAGGTTTTGTGGCAACTGTATGGGTGTTCAAATATGTTTCCCTTGGCTCATTAGTCGCTTCTTTACTCCTGCCAATTTCTATTATTTTTTTAAGACCTGATAAACAGACATATATTTTCTCTGCGTGGGTAATCGCCTCTATTATTTGGTGGCAGCATCGGGATAACTTGAAGCGGTTGGTGCGCGGTCAAGAACCCAGATTCAAATAAAATTTCAAACACTGATACCCAATGCTTTAATTTTTCTATGAAGGTGACGTCTTTCTATGCCAATGGCCTGGGCAGTACGCTTGATATTACCACCGTTTTCCTTGAGTTTTTGGGTCAAATAGGTCTTTTCAAACAGAGACTTTGCCTCCCTAAAGTTATTGCACTGCAGAAAAATGTCCTCCGTATGAGAGGCAACAACCTTTGCTTGACTATCGGATCCCTTTAAAAAAGCCAAAGGCAAATCATCTTCTGTGATAACATCTCCCCTGGAAAGTATGACCAGTCTTTCTACTGTATTCCTAAGTTCCCGGACGTTTCCAGGCCAATCATAATTTTGAAACGCCTCAAGCACTCCATCTGAAATCTGCTTGGCCTTGCCGCTTTTTTTCTGGAACTCTTCCAAAAACACCTTTACAAGAAGTGGAATATCCTCTTTTCTATGCCTTAAAGGCGGTATTTCCACGGGAATCACATTGAGCCTGTGATATAGGTCTTCCCGGAATCTGCCTTTTTTGATCTCTTCTTCAAGATTTTTGTTGGTAGCAGCAATAATCCTCACATCCACTTCTATAGTCTTATTTCCGCCTACTCTTTCAAAACGCTGTTCCTGCAAAATACGCAAAATTTTAGCCTGAGTTTTTAGGCTCATATCGCCGATCTCATCAAGAAAAAGGGTGCTGCCGTTTGCCTGGTCAAATTTGCCTCTCTTCATAGAAGAAGCCCCGGTAAAGGCCCCTTTTTCATGACCAAACAACTCGCTCTCAATGAGTTCTTCAGGAATAGCAGCACAATTGAGTTCTATCATTGGTTTCCCAGCCCGCCTGCTTAAACGATGAATAGTCTGGGCTACAAGTTCCTTTCCTGTACCATTCTCACCTTGGATCAAGACCCAGGCATCGGTAGGCGCCACCAGTTGAATCTGCTCTTTTAACTGCTCTATTGCCGGGCTAACACCGGTTATTTCTGCCTGCGGCTCAACTTTCTGTCTTAAAAGGACATTTTCTTCCTGTATATCATAAAAGGTTAAGGCATTTTTAATGGTTAGGATAAGCTGTTCATAGGAAAGAGGTTTCTCAATAAAATCATAGGCCCCTAACTTGGTCGCCTTTACCGCAGTCTCAACTGTTCCATGGCCAGACATCATCACTACGGGCAAAAAAGCCCAATTATCCTTGATTTGTTGCAAGACCTCCAGGCCATCTATTCCAGGCAGCCATATGTCGAGCAGTACAAGATCTGGAGTTTCCTTGTCCAATATCTCCAATGCTTCTTCTCCAGATTTTGCACAAACAGGCATAAACCCTTCATCTCTTAAAATATCTTCAACTGTTTGAAGTATTTTGGATTCATCATCGACCACAAGAATCCGTTTCTTCATACTGGTTTATTCCTCATCTTCAGCAGCCGAAGGGAACCAAAGAGTAACAATGGTTCCATGCGGTACATTATCCTCTATGGTTATGGAGCCACCATGGTCTTGCATAATCGAATTAACTATTGCAAGCCCCAACCCGGTTCCGCCTGCTCTCTTAGAAAAATAGGGCTCCAACAACCGGGGTTTATCTTCCTCAGAAATGCCAGAACCTGTATCAGCAACAGAAAGATAAACCATTCCTTTTTCAACATTATATCCAGTTGTTATGGTTATTTCACCTCCATCTTTCATGGAATAAATGGCATTCTCTATAATATTTACTAGAGCACGCTTCGCTTGATCTTTATCTAAAAGCGCCTTTGGAACCTCCTGTAAGTTTTTATGAAAAATGATATCCTTGCGCATTTCTTGATAAATTGGCAGAATATTTTTTACAATTTCATTGATATCCTCTGGAGCTGGACTGGCAGAAGGCATTCTGGCAAAATTGGAAAATTCATTAACCAAATGTTTTAAATCTTCCACTTGTGAGATAATGGTATTCGTACACCTATCAAACACTTCCTTATCTTCCACTTTAGAACACTTATCTCCAAAACGCTTTCTTAAGCGTTGTGCCGACAGCTGTATGGGCGTAAGTGGATTTTTTACTTCATGGGCAATTCTTCTTGCCACTTCCCGCCATGCTGCAAGACGCTGAATCCGTTCTAATTCTGTCAAGTCATCAAAGACCACTACAACCCCTAGGCTTTTGCCTTCTGCATCCTTTAACAAAGTGAAACTGACCAGCAAGGAAAGAGGTTTGCCATTTATTTCCAAGCGCATGGATCTATGGACGGTATCTCCCCCAGAGAGCAGCAACTCCTCACGCACTTTTTCAAACTCCTGGGCATATTCCTTGGATAACAGATTCTGATATGGCCTGCCCACCACCTCTTCCGCTGATATATTCAATATGTTTTCTGCTGATTTGTTAACTGTGGTGACCACACCCCTCCGATCTATGGAGATCACCCCTGCTGCTACATTCTGCAAAATAATTTCAATATAACGTTGCCGCCTTTCAAGTTCAGCATAGCTTTTCTTGAGCTGTTTCGTAGCCCGTTCAGCCTTAGCCCGTGCCTCTTTTAAATCAGCAGTCATAGTATTGAATGCGCGCACCAGCGAACTAAGCTCATCTCTACCTGGCGCCTCAAGATGGAAATCAAGATTGCCGTGGGCAACCCTGTGAGTGGCATCGGCCAGCATTTGAACAGGTTCCGTAATGGTTTTTGCCAGACGGAATCCAAACCATACAGATACAAAAAGAATCAAAAAGGTCACCACAAGCATAAGAATGGTAACAGCACTGTGGATAGGTTTTTGAAAGACCCGCAATTGCTTGTATTCTTCATACCCTGTTCTGATGTCATCCAAAAGGCCCATCATATCTTGAGGGAGCACCTTACCAACTGCCACAAAATACAATGGCCTGCTTCCAGTGTAAGGCAGGGCAGAAACCACCCTGATTAACTCACCGGCTGCAACAGGATGCGGCGTTATCACAGGCTTGTTTTTCTTGCGGGTCCTTTCAAGAATTATTTTGGGAATAGGAGGTGGAGGATCTACCAATGGCAAAAAATACTTTCTAAATAAAACTTTCCCGCTGCTATCGATAACCTCAAGCGAGTGCATTCGGGGCTGCTTGATTGCGCCCTGGCCAGATATAGGCATTGTAATTTGTTCTACTATACCTTTTAAGCATTCTTTATTAAGAATGCCTTCTTTTTCCAAACATTGAAGAGCAATAGCCCTTTCAACATTTTGGGATAGCAGTTTTACGTCTCTAACCTGCTCATCATACAAAGTTTTACCAACGATTATGGCGCTTTCCAGGGACTTCTCCACCCTTACATCAAACCAATATGAGAGACTGGTAGAGAGAAATTGAAATGCTACAAAAAAGAGGGCCAGCGTAGGCAGCAGAGAAAGGGAAACAAAGGCTATCACCAGCTTGGTGCGCAATTTCGCACCTAATATATTTTGCCGGTCTTCAAAAACCACCTTAACAAGATTCCGGATAATCAAAAAGCCCAAGAAGAGAATCAATATTGTATTTAAGTTAATGATAAAAAATATCAAAAGGTTGCTGCCGTGCTGAAAAGGCCCAGAACCTGAAATAAGGGCATATTCCACCCAGGAAAGCACTAGTACAGCTATGCCGCTGGCCAGCATTAAAATGCGTTCCCGTTTACGGCGGGCAATTTCGTTAGTAGGTAAATTTGATCTCATGCCACTTTGTAGCAAAACCCCATCGGGAAAAGATATCAATCAGCCCCTCAAATGGCAGAAATGCATTACCTTTATCTGCCACAGCACGGATTTTGAGAACATAGGTCTTGCCTTTAGAAAGCTTGGAAATTGTACAAACTGGAAAATTTTTTATGGAAAAAGCCTCTTTTTCAGCTTCTTTCAAGGTATTGACAGTCAATATCCTAGTGCCCTTGCTGGAAATAATCCTAAACTCGCCCTTTATTGCATCATACAATAGGGTCTTTTCAATGTTTCTCTTTGCGATTTTCTTGTCCAGCAGGAATCTTGGTGTTGATAGTTCAATACTGAAACTATATTTTATAGGTACACCGCTTTCCAATGCTTCTTTGATCTTTTTGGGAAATGGATTTATTAATTTAAAACTGGCCTCCAAGCAGCGGCCTTTCTTTGAAATAGATACTTCGCCTATATAGGGCTTGGGGTTTCTATTATTCTGTGTTGTTGCACTGCTTGTGCCTGCTATACTCAATAGGATTAATAAGGAAACAAGCAGTGGTAAAAATATCTTGACAAAATGAAGATATAGTCCTATTTTCGTACTTATACAAAGTGAGCTTAAATTTCCCCTGCTGGTCCCTCTGTACAATCTCCAACAAAGACGACCAACATACCCACCTCCATCCTTCTTTGTGCCAGCAGGGGATATCTTTTTAAAATTCTTAATCACGGTTAAATAATACAAAAAATCTGCTAGGTGTTTTGAGTCTGCCAGCTATTCTTCCGCCAGCTTTTCCATGTCCACAATATAAATCCAGGCGATATGGACCGCGTATAGCGTTTCCCATATCTTGATTAACCACAACTGTATTATAGGGCGTTTTCCCTTTAGAGGTAAAAAGGGTGGTATCCAATATCCCAACCATACCAAGGGGATAAACTTTGGGATCAAGGGCCACTGAAACCAGAGGCGTAAGGGTAACCCCCATGCTGCCATAAGGCCCATCATCTTCCCATTTGAAAAATATATAACGCGGATTTTCACACAAAGCCCTCTGAAACAAATCTGGATGGTTTGATGCCCATTTTTTTATCCCAGGCCAATTTGCCTGCCCAGGCCTTAAATAACCTCTTTTTATAAGCCACCTTGCAACGCTTTTATAAGGCCTGCCGTTGCTTGCTGCATAGTGGATATATCTCTTTTCCCCATTTTTAAATGATAGCAATGCCGAACCTTGAATGTGGAGAGTAAGTGCATCTACTTCTGATTTCAGATAGGCAAGAACAGGCGGATTCTCTAAGCCGGGCCCATAATCTATTTCGCAGCGGGTGGGATATGGAACCAATTTATTGCCATCTGGCCTGCCAATGATAGTACGCGCAGGCAAAGCTGGATCAAATCTTTTGAGGGAAACGGCAATCAAATCCTTGGGAATCCCATATAACGGCACTTTAAACTCGCTATTCCTTGTAAAAGAGGCCTCCAGCTCAGGATGAAAATAGCCGGTCACCAGCATTGGCCTTTTATTTTGCAATCGGGTTTCATCCTCTGCCTGTTGCTTTGGTATCAAATGAAATATTTTAAAATTTGCTCTGAACAGTTGCCTGAATTCATCTGGTGTTGCAATTGAACACTTCAGCAGAATTTTTTGAAGCCTTTTACTGGTGGCCAAAAGATCAGAAATTCTTATTTCCTGGCCTCCCAAAAAAAAGCTATTTGTTTGATCCAATCTTTTTAAATAGGAAATATTTTTTTCCAGTGCTTCAGCAATGGTACGGCTGGAAGCACAAAACTGGTATGGATCAGGAAAGTCATCCCAAGCAGATGGAACCAAGAATGGTTTGGGAACCTTTACTGGAATTTTTTTAGGTTTAAGTTCCTTTTTTGGGGGCGCAGGCCTTCTTGCAACTTCATGCAGAGCACCATAAAAAACAATTGTGGCCAGGCAAATGATTACCAGCCCTAATACTACCTTGGCTGAAGACATATCAAAGGCCGGTGGCCTCCATCTGTTTTTTCACTGCATTTACAGAAAGCTCCAAGGCAGCTTTCTCATCATTTGTTAGAGGGAACTCAAGAATCCTTTCCACCCCCTCTGCGCCAAGCACCACAGGCACTCCCATAAACAGGCCGCTTATTCCAAATTCTCCTTCCAGGTAGGCGGCACAAGGCATTACACGTTTTGAATCTTTCAATATCGACTCTGCCATTTCAACAGCAGCAAGGCCTGGTGTGGTAAAAGCGCTTCCTGTCTTGAGATGCTGAACTATTTCTGCACCGCCATACTGAGTCTTTTTGACGATTTCATCAATAGCTTCCTTGCTGAGCAAATCGGCTACAGGCACGCCATTTACGCTTGCAAGGCGTATCATGGGAAGCATATTGTCGCCATGAATACCCATAACCAGGGCTGTAACATCACAAGGTGCCACCCCAAGGGCCTTGGCAATGAGAACACGGTACCTGGCAGAATCAAGCACTCCAGCCATTCCAACCACTCTCTGCCTTGGAAATCCAGACACCTTAAAGGCGGTATATACCATTGCATCTATTGGATTGGTTACCACAATTAAGCAGCATTCAGGACTATATGAAGCGACCTGTTCCGATATTCCTTTGACGATCTGGACATTCTTTTCCAGCAGGTCATCACGGCTCATGCCAGGTTTTCTTGCAAGGCCAGCCGTAACGATGACCACGTCAGAATCCGCAGTAAGGGAAAAATCGTTGGTTCCTGCTATTCTGCCTGCAAAACCATTTAGAGGCGCTGTCTGCCCTATATCAAGCGCCTTTCCTTGGGGAAGCCCTTCAACAACATCATAGAGGACTATATCATCTGCTATTTGCCTTTGTACAGACCATTGGGCAGCAGAAGTCCCCACTGCTCCAGCTCCAATTATAGACAATTTTCTGGCTTTATATTTACTCATATAAGATTCCCTGTCTTTTTAATAATCCTGGCATCATAAACAGCACTTCGCTTGTTGGCAAACCCTTGATATTTTATATGCTTCACAAGGCTTCAGCCTTCGTTGCCCATCTTCCTATTGAAGGCCACTATTTCCTCATATGCCACACCGCTGCCGCCAAAAATATCCAAGGCGCTGCCAATAGTAAGATCAATCCTGTTACGGCCGAGTTCCTTTACCTTATAGGCATCCTCAATGGATCTGGCGCCTCCGGCATATGTGGTGGGAATGGGAGATGCCTCTGCCAATATACTAACCAGCTGTTCATCAATGCCTTTGCATTTACCTTCCACATGCGCAGCATGTACAAGAAATTCAAAACAATATTTAGACAGATATTGCAGATTCTCCGCGTTGATTTCTACGTCTGTAAAATTCTGCCACCTATCTGTGACTATAAAATAATGGCCATTTTTACGTTTGCAGCTCAAATCAAGCACAAGCCGCCCTTTTCCAACGGCCTTTTCAAGTTTTAATAAACGATCTTCCCTTATTTTGCCTTTTTCAAACACATATGAAGTCACAATTACCGCAGCAGCGCCCTTTTCCAGCCACACTCCCGCATTATCAACATTGATTCCACCACCTATCTGAAAGCCTCCAGGCCATGCGGCCAAGGCCTCTTTGGCAGCATCTTCATTGCCAGGCCCTAACATTATTATGTGGCCGCCAGTCATATTGTCCTTTCTGAAAAGATCGGCAAAATAGGAAGGAGGCTGCTCAGCTACAAAATTTTCTTTCACGGCCTCAGGTCTTTCATCATTTAAGGTTGAACCCACAATCTGTTTCACCTTACCGCCGTGCAGATCTATGCAAGGTCTTATTTTCATATTGTTGTCACTCTTTTCCTCTTCTTACAAACCACACAAAGAAAATACTAACTTCATATAGGAGCAACAAGGGCCCGGCCAGCAGGATCTGATTCAAGACATCGGGAGTGGGTGTGAAGATTGCGGCTATGATGAAAATTATAAGGATGGCATATTTCCTGTTTTTTCGCAGCATTGCTGCATCAATAAAGCCAAGGAGACCCAAAAACACCATTAATACAGGCAGCTCAAAGGCAAGCCCAAAACCCAAAAGCAGCCTTACTGTCAATGTGAAATACTCGCTAACGCTGGGCAAAAGCACAAAGGAGTCACCTGTAAAATGGGCCAAGAAATTAAAGGCTGCAGGAAACACCACAAAATAGCCAAAGACCCCTCCGCCCACAAAACAAAGAGTAGAGGCAAACACAAAGGGAAGGGCAAGCCTTTTTTCGTGAGGATATAGGCCAGGGGCAACAAAGGCCCATATCTCGTAGAGCACCAGAGGGCTTGCCAGGAAAATTCCAACGGTTATGGCCAGCTTGAGATATGTAAAAAAGGCCTCTGGATAGGAAGTAAAAATCAATGTGGTATCAGGAGGCAGAACATCCATAAGGGGCTGAGAAAAAAGTGTAAAAATTGGATCTATAAAGGCATAAGCCAACACCGCTCCAGCAGCGATAGCAGCCACTGATATGATGAGCCTGCGGCGAAGTTCAGCCAGGTGTTCAACAAGGCTCAAGTCCTGCTGATGGAGGCTCTCTTGACCCTGATGATTCACCATGGCAGCCTCAATTTGGAATATATTAATAATACCATTTGTTTGAGTTGAGACAGATGGAACCGCTTTCTGTTACCAGGACCATATCTTCAAGCCGTACCCCGCCTTTTCCAGCAATGTATATTCCAGGTTCCACAGTTACCACATTTCCAGAACGAAGTTTTTTGCGGTTTCGAAAAGAGAGCGCAGGCGGTTCATGCACAGCCAAACCAACCCCATGACCTAGGCTATGTACAAACTCTTTGCCATATCCCGACTTCTCGATCTCCTTTCTAGCTATTGCATCCACCTCTTTTGCAACTATACCAGCCTTTATTGCAGCCTGAGCCTTCTGTTTGGCCCTAGCCACTATTCTATATATCTTTGCAAATAATTCATCTGGCCCTTTCCCTGGAAACAAGGTTCTTGTCATGTCTGAACAATAGCCTTTATAAATGGCTCCCATATCTATAATCAGCGGCTCTCCCTTTTTGATCTTCCTGTTTGTAGGCTCCGCATGGGGCAGGGCACTGTTTGGCCCTGAGGCAACGATTGGAGAAAAAGATGGACCCTCTGCTTCCTCATATAGGCCCTTTAATATCATAAAAGCAATCTCTTTTTCAGTATGGCCTGGACGTATAGAACGCCAAACCTCATCAATAACCTTTTCTGCCGCTGAAACAGCTTTTTTTATCCTTTCAACTTCCCAAGGCTGTTTTTTCTCCCTCATCCTTTCTACTATTCCCTTCAAAGGAATAAGTTCCAGACCGGGAAGTGCCTTTCTGATATTGTCTAAGATCTCACACGCAATAAAACGTGGCTCATAGCCCAGGAACTTTATGGAAAAATCTGCAATAACTGATTTTATGCCCTGAGCTAATCCCTTTTTATAAACCACCACTGACCATCCAGGGCACTCATCAGCAGCCTGAACTGCAAATCTGCCATCAGTCAGCAGATAGTGCTCCTTTCGAAGCACCAGCAACGCCCCGGCAGACTCTTCAATCCCCATATCTTTTGCAGAAAAGCCACTTAAATAGAACCTATTATATTGGGATGTTACGAGGAATCCATCCAATCCTCTTCGCGACAAGCTCATTTTAATCCTAGATAATGGAGTATTATATTTTAGTAAGCTCTTTTCCAAAGTTTTTAACCCCATCTAACTCTTCTTCCAGATAATGCCTAAATTTGGGTTTATATTACATAGGTTACCCTATATATGCACCTAATCATTTTGTGATGTTTTTTATAAATGGTCTGTATTTTGCTTCCTTAGACAAGATTAACACAGGATTATTTTCCGAAAAGTTCTGGTCTCAGATCTTGCAGGAGGAAAAATGAAAAAGAAAATTTTATTTGTATTGGCGGGAATGCTAATTTTTCATGGAATAGCTCTGGCTGCACCATCAGATGACTTTGTTATCACAGTAAAAACTGATAATCCTGGAGATTCAGAGGATTATCAGTTTACCATTCCCACCAATGATTGGTTAGCTTCACATAGTAATGGCGGTTATAATTATAATGTAGACTGCGATAATGACGGAGTCAATGAAGCAACGGGTATAACTGGAAATTATACTTGTGATTATGGTGTGGGTAATGAAGGAATTTATACTATTCGTATTAAGCGAAATGATGGAGGTGCAGACGGCACGCCTTGGGATGGTTTTCCTGAAATCTATTTTAATGGTGCTGGCGATAAAGATAAAATTCTTAGCATAGAACAGTGGGGAACTTCCAGCTGGGATAGTATGTACCGGGCCTTTTATAGGTGTTCCAATCTTGTTCTAAACGCAACCGATGTCCCAGATTTATCTTCAGTATCTAATATGGGAGGAATGTTTGCCCATGCCACCTCTCTCACAGGTTCGGGAAATTGGGATTGGAATACTTCAAATGTATCTGGCACAGGATTTCAGCAAATGTTTAATGGTGCAACTCATTTCAATGGGGATATTTCCAATTGGGATGTTTCCGGCGCAACCACATTTTTTGAAATGTTTCATGATGCTGCTGATTTTAATCAAAACATTGGTTCCTGGAACACTTCAAATGTAAGACGTATGGACAGAATGTTTTGGGGAGCAAGTTCCTTTAATCAGCCAATAGGAAATTGGGACACTTCAAATGTAATAAGTATGCCATATATGTTTTATAAGGCTTCAGCATTCAATCAAGATATAGGAAACTGGGATACTTCAAATGTAACAAATATGGGGCACATGTTCAGAAATGCCACCTCTTTTAATCAGGATATAGGGAGATGGGATACAAGCAGTGTCACCAATATGTTATATATGTTTGCATACGCTTCTTCCTTCAACCAGGACATAGGAGGATGGGATACATCAAGTGTTACTAACATGAGTTATATGTTTCGTAACGCATCCACCTTCAATCAAGATATAGGCGGATGGGATACATCCAACGTTAGAGACATGTATGCCATGTTTAGATCTGCCTCTGCCTTTAACCAGCCTATTGGCAATTGGAATACATCAAGTGTTACCAATATGTCAAATATGTTTGCATATGCTTCATCTTTTAATCAACCAATTGGAAACTGGGATACATCTAATGTGACTGATATGGGTTTTATGTTTGGCTGGGCTTCCGCCTTTAATCAGCCTATTGGTAATTGGGACACGTCCAATGTAACCCGTTTGGCCAGCATGTTTTCGCACGCATCTTCTTTCAACCAACCCATTGGGAATTGGAATACATCCAGTGCCACAAATATGGGTTTTATGTTTAGTTGGGCTTCCGCCTTTAATCAACCTATTGGAGATTGGGATACATCCAATGTTACAAATATGAGATACATGTTTTATGAAGCCTATGCCTTTGATCAAGACATAGGAAATTGGAATGTGGAAAATGTTGCTAACTTTGATAATTTTTTGGGTAAGGCAGAACTCTCTGTATCTCACTATGATTCACTCCTTCAGGGCTGGGCTTCACAAAATCTCCAAAGGAGTTTGAATTTTGACGGAGGAAATTCAAAATATTGTGCTGGAGAAACAGCCAGAACAAACATCATCAATAACTATGACTGGACGATTAAAGATGGAGGAAAAGACTGCCAACCACAAAATCCTCCCCAGTTACAATCAAGTTCAGATACAGGTTCAAGCAATACAGACAATATTACCTCAGACAACACACCAACATTTGATTTAGAATGTCGTAAGGCAGGAACTACCCTTACTATACAAGTCGACGGTGCAGACGAGGAAAGAGTCAACTGTACTGCAATAGGAACCGTGTCCGTTACCATTTCCTCTGCTTTAAGTGATGGAAATCATGATATTCAATATTATGAAACTGATGGGACCGATACTTCTTCTGCATCACCAACACTTACCATAACCATAGATACAACAAATCCTGCCATAACAGGTACTCAAGTAAATACTGTAGCCCCACAAAGTGTAAATAATCCTGAAATTACTTTTTCTGCAACCGATAATATAACAGTGGACTATTACACAGTAGAATATACTGCAGATAATAACGGAGCTGGAGTTAATGGAACTACAACTACCATCAACCCTGCAACTAGTCCCATGATCCTTGATCTTGATCCAGATGAAAATGTACACGCCATTATCATTACAGCATATGATAAAGCAGGAAATAGTCAAACAACACTCCTGAGATTCCCTCCGATAGTTTCCTTTGCTTCATCTTATCTTTTTAATAATGCTCCTGCTTCAACAACGGTAACTGTTACTTCTCCGGAGGATAACGACATTGATCAAATTCAAATTACAGATGACGGAGGCACAAGTGCAATACTTGGAGCTTGTACCGGAGATGGAGGTGATACTACTTCACCATACGCATCGCCAGTTACTTGTGAGATTACTAATATTGCTGCAACAGGGACTATTAAAGTAAGTGGACATGATACTGTGACAAATGCTATTGGAGAAAATGCACAAACATATAATATTGACACTGATACCCCAACTATCACTATTACCGCACCAACGAAACTCAAAAACTCCTCTATTACGGATACTACTATTAGAGTGACAGATAATTATGGTATTAAAGCGAGCGATGTAAATGTTGCTGCAGGAAGTACGGTTATAACATCATCATTTAACTGTACCCAAACAAATAATACACAAGTAGATTGTACAACTTCTATCGATGGGCCGGCAGATGGTGCTCCTCATGACCTTCAAATTATAGCAGAGGATCTTGCAGGAAATAGTGTAAGTGCAACAGAAAGTGGATATATAATTGATACTACAGCTCCTGCAGCGCCATCCACCGCTCCAGACCTCACTGCATCTTCAGACACTGGAAGCTCAAATAGCGATAATATCACTTCCGATAATACACCAACATTTGAGGTATCTTGTCCTGAAGCAGACAGCACCATTAACATTTATGTTGATGAAAGCTATGCAGAATTATTTCAATGTACTGCAATAGGAACCGTGTCCATTACCCTTTCCTCTGCTTTAAACGATGGAAACCATAACATTACCTATACCGCAACTGACCAAGCAGGAAATGAGTCAGAGCAATCTCCCTCTCTGACTATTACCATTGATACCAGTGTAAACACACCAAATGTAACATCTCCATCAAATGGAGACGTTATCAATAATCCTGCTCCCACCTTCACTGGAACCGGAGAACCCAATGCTACTGTTACGGTAGATGATGGAAATGGACATAAATGTTCTGCCACAGTGGACGGAGCAGGAAACTGGAGTTGCACCATTGCACCAGCCTTAAGTAAAGGAGAGCGTTCAACATTCCATGTCATACAGACAGATATAGCAGGTAACACTTCCTCTCCACCTGTTGATGTAACCATTACCATTAACAACCATGATACTGATGGCGATGGTATTGCAGAAAACATTGAAGACAACGCTCCAAATGGCGGTGACGGCAATGGAGATGGCTTAGCTGATAGCATCCAGGAGCGTGTTGCATCTCTGCCATCGGCCACTGGCAACGGCTATATTACTATTGAAATAACTTCTGGTTCGTGTGGCAGCTTTATTAATGTCTCTGCCCATACTCCAACAGTTCCTGATCCCAACTATCTCTATCCCTTTGGCCTTGTTGGATTTGGGATAAATTGTCCAGGACCTACTACCGTAAGGGCCTATTTCCATGGAGCTACAAACCTCAGCAATATGACATATAGAAAGTATGGGCCTGTGCCACCTTACGATTCCGCCAATTCGCAATGGTATACCATGCCTGGAACTGTCTTTGGCACAACAGTCATCGGTGGCAAGACGGTGGCTTATGCTGAATTCACTCTTAGAAATGGAGAGCTTGGAGATGATACGAACGCAGATGATGGCATGATAGTGGATCAGGGAGGACCAGCCGCACCTGCTATTGACGCAGCTGACACAGTTCTTGTTCCCACAGTGACTGAATGGGGAATGATGATGTTCTTTCTCCTTGCAGGCCTTTTTGCAGTGGCACAGCTCAAACGCTCTGCTGAAAGAAAATAGATGGCAAAAATAATGAAGGTGGCCAGCCTTGAGATCTTTCCATTAAAGTTCAGCTGGACAACGCCTCTATCAAAACGTTCATATCATCAGGAACAGGGGCCTCAAATGCCATCTGTTCCTCTAAGGCAGGATGAAAAAATGAAAGCGAAAATGCGTGAAGCATTTGACGCCCAATTTCAAGCTCATTTCCAGAGGGAGTTTTGATTTTCTTTTTACCGCCATAGAGGTTGTCTCCCAAAACTGGATGTCCAGCAGATGCCAAATGGACCCTAATCTGGTGGGTTCTGCCGGTAAATATGCGCACTGAAAGCAAAGAAGCGCCTGCAAGCTCCTGTTCTAGTTCCCACCTAGTTTGGGCAGCCCTTCCAGATCTTGAAATGGTGGACATCTTCTTTCTATTGAAGGGGTGGCGTCCAATGGGAAGGTCAATAAAGCCTTTGCTGGTTCCCATACGCCCTTCCACAAGGGTCTTGTATACCTTTTTAATTTTTCCATCCTTAAATTGGGCAGACAAAGCTGCATGGGTAGAGTTGTCCTTTGCCGCAACCATCACCCCTGAGGTATCCCGGTCAAGCCGGTGCACAATACCAGGCCTTTCCTCCCCGCCTATGCCTGACAAGTCCTTGCAGTGGTGGAGCAGACCATGCACCAGGGTAACACTTTCATTGCCAGCCCCTGGATGGACTACCAAACCCGCGGGCTTATTTAAGACAATCAAATATGGATCTTCATACAATACATCAAGATTCACATCCACCGGCTGCAGGGTTGAGGGTTTGGGCGGAGGAACAGTAACCCTTATGCGGTTTCCTGGGCGCACCTTTAGGCTAGCAGCAGCATCCGGTCTTCCTTCCACTTCCACATTTCCCGACTTTATAAGGCGCCTGATCTGTGAACGGGTCAAATTCAGATCTGAGTGAACCAAAAAAAGATCGAGCCTTTCCGGCTTTTGATCCTCTGGCACCTCTATCTGGTATAAAAGTGCACTTTGAGAATTTGTCATTAATTAATAGAGGGAGCTACTCAGGAATCGGGGCTCCTTCGACTTGAAAGATTGATTCTATCCCTTCTGCAATCTCTTCTTCATCTTTTTGCTTGGCAATAGAAATCTCTTTAATAAGCAAATTTCTTGCAGTATCAAGCATCTTGCGTTCGCCAAAGGAGAGGGGTTTATCCATTTGGAGGATGTAAAGATCTCTAAGCACTGCCGCCAGATCAAATATGGAACCCGTCTTTATCTTTTCCATATATTCCCGGTAACGGCGGTTCCATGTCTGTGGAGTAAAGGTTACGTCCTTGTCCTGTAAAATGGAATATACACGCTCCACATCTTCGTCGGAAATGACTTGTCTTAAACCCACATTTTCAGCATTGCTTTGCGGAATCATTATCTTCATATCATTTTCCAGTATCCGCATGATATAAAAGGTGTGCTCAGCGCCGCCTATGGATTTTTGCTCAATTGCCTCAATTACCCCAACACCGTGTGCTGGATAAACTGCCAAGTCACCGACATTAAACATCTCTAAGGCTCTCCCCGCTTCCATTAATTTAAATTATTTTATAGAATAAAGACATAGAATTTATAAAAACATCTCAATAATAGCACATTTTTTCCTTGTTGTGAACTAGATACGAAAACATCTGGAGCCAAAAAGGGCATTTTTTGCTTTTTCCTACTTGGCAGTTAATCAGCTTCTGTTTATGTTTCAGGGTTATGTCTCTAAAGGGCCAGCACGCAATGAACCTCAATTCATAGCATGCCCAAAATATCTGAATTATAAAGGGGATTGTTGATGCATTACTCAAAATCTTCAAGAGAAAAAGATGCTTGTGCTATTATAGCTTTCGTAGATAAAAAGGGAAAGTCCACCCATGCCACCATAGTACGCACTATTGATGCCCTGCGCAAAATGGGGCACAGGTCTGGCGATATAAATGGTGAAGGGGATGGCTGCGGCATATTGACGGACATTCCCAGGCAAATATGGGGCAGGCGCCTTGAAAAAGCAGGGCTCAGCCGGCACTTGGCAGAGAGCAGGATGTTTTTTGTAGGCCACTTCCTTCTGCCTATTTCCATCAGGCATGATGCACCTGCAATAATAAAAAAGATTCAGGAAGTGGCTGCCAAGTATGGCGCAGATATTCTGCTGCAACGGGAAGGGAAAACAAAGGATGAAGAGCTTGGACCGCGTGCCAGGGCAGAGGCGCCCCTTTTCTATCAAATTGCGGGCATCATTTCCAGGGAGACCAGGCGCGAAGCCAACAAAGATCTATTCAAGCTCCACATGGAGATCGATTCTCTGATTCCAGATATTCATGTGGCTTCCTTGAGCCTTGATTCCGTTGTGTACAAGCTGCGCGGGGCACCAGAGCTTTTATCCCGCGTTTATCCAGAACTAGTTGATCCAGATAATACATCTGTTATCGCCCTTGGCCACAGCAGATACTCCACCAACACCTTGCCTACTGTTGAAAGGGCCCAGCCTTTTTCCGTGCTTGGCCATAATGGTGAAATAAACACCATTGAGCGCCTTAGAAGCACAGGCAAAATCCTAGGCATTGACCCAGTCCCCGGGGGCAGTGATTCCCAAGACCTTAACAGGATTCTTGAAGGCCTGATCAACCTCTATGACCTTGAACCCATCGAGGCCATGGAGATGATGTTCCCTGCAATACACTCAGAAGTTGAAAAATATCCCAAGGAATATCAGGAACTTTACTCCTTTTATAGATGGTTTTTCCCATGTTCAGCCCAGGGTCCTGCAGCAGTAGTCGCCAGATTTGGCAATGTATGCATGGGAAGCGTTGACGCCTTGGGGCTTAGGCCGCTCTGGTTTGGGGAAAGCCATGACAACTTCTTTTTGTCTTCAGAAAAGGGAGTGGTGGATCTGCAAGACAATCTCAGAGATCCAAGACCGCTGGCACCAGGAGAAAAAGTAGCAATAGTAGCAGGCCTGGGGAAAAGGGCAGAAATCCTTGATTACACTGAAATACAGGCTCAGCTTGTAAAACTAATGGAATCCAGAAAAGGCGTTGTGGATTGTGTACGTTCCTTTTACAGCGGCCTTCCAGACGGCCATTCCGAGGCAGAATACAACACTTTTTCAGATTCTGCTGGGAGTGAAGAGGCCTTGCAGAAGTGGGATAATTCCAACATACAGGCCGCTTTTGGATGGCAGCAATATGACTTGGATATGAGACGGAGGGTTGCTAAAGAAGGCCGGGAAATAGTTGGCTCAATGGGTCATACAGGGCCTCTTGCTGCAATAAATCCAGATGCCCTTCCAAATGTTGCTGAATATTTCAAAGAAAATGTTGCTGTTGTCACAAACCCTGCAATTGATAGGGAGCGCGAAGCAGAACACTTTACAACCCGCGTGATATTGGGCGACCGGCCCGACATGACATCCCAAAGGATGCCTTCCCCTGTAGGCGTTGAAATAATGATGCCTGTGCTGCTTGGCGGAGGGGGGCTTTCGGGAGTTCTAGACCAGAAGGAAGAACGGGAACTGGCTGCCAATTTTGGAACATGCCTGCTGGAAGACGTGCTGGATTTCTTTACAGGCCAGGCAAAGGACATGGCTAGAGTCAAGGTGCTAGATGCGACCTTTGACAAAGAAGGAGATCTGCACAAGCGGCTGGAAGAATTGGCTGAAGAATCAAGAACAGCAGTGGAGTCGGGGGCAGTTATCCTCGTTGCTGATGATGCCAGGAGCTTTAAAGATGGCAGGGTCTATGTGGATCCCAGCCTTCTTGTTGCATACATATTAAAAGATCTTGAAAAACATGGCCTTAGAAGACAGTGCAGCCTGATCGTCCGTTCTGCTGCCATCAGAAATCTGCATGACGTGATGTTTCTAATGGGGCTTGGAGCAGATGCATTAAACCCCTATATGTTATGGCGTCTGGCAGCTAGCTTTGCGGATGAATCCCTGCCTGTTGACAAGGCTGTAGCCAACACCCTTTCAGTTATGCAAAAAGGCATAGAAAAGGTCATGTCCACCATGGGCATCCATGAGCTTTGCGGCTATGGCAGAGTTTTCGCTTCCATAGGGCTCAAAAAAGAGCTTGAAGATGTGTTTCAGATTCCCAATTTCTGTTCCTCTGAAAAAGCTGGCCTTGGTTATGAAGAACTCAGAAAGCTGGCTGTCAAAAGGTATGACAGGGCCAGCATGGAAGAGCCGCAACCGCTATATAAAGATCCTAAACGCAATCCCAGGGTAGGCAAAATTTTACGCTCAGTAGCCCTTGGCAAAAAAGGCTACTCAGAAATGGCCAAAGGCCTTAAAAAAATAGAAGAGGAAATGCCAGCTGCCATAAGACATACGCTTGCAGTAAAGCAAGTACCTGAGGAAGAACAGCCTGTAATGGATGAAGTGGATATTTCCATTGGAAGGCATGACATGCCGCTGGTTATTGCTGCCATGTCTTTTGGCTCTCAAGGAGAAAACTCCTTCCGGGCATATGCCGAGGCTGCCAAGAAGGTGAACATCATCTGCATGAATGGTGAAGGCGGTGAGATCCCAGACATGCTGGGCAAATACAGGCATAACCGCGGCCAACAGATTGCATCTGGGCGTTTTGGCGTTTTCATGCACCTTTTAAACTCCACAGACTACCTGGAGATTAAAATAGGCCAAGGGGCAAAACCTGGAGAAGGTGGGCATCTGCCTGGAGTAAAGGTGTCTGAGCGTGTGGCAGAGGCACGCCACTGCAAGCCTGGCATTACGCTAATATCCCCCTCCAACCAGCATGACATCTATTCCATTGAAGACCTGGCCCAGATCATAACCGAGCTTAAGACTGCCAACCCTTATGCCAAAGTATCGGTTAAAATCCCTGTCACCAGCGGTGTAGGCACAATTGCTGTGGGAATTGCAAAGGCTGGGGCAGACATAGTGAACCTGAGCGGCTTTGAAGGCGGGACAGGAGCTGCCCGTGAACATGCCAAACGCTATGTAGGCCTGCCGGCAGAAGTTGGAGTAAGTGAAACTCATAGAGCCTTGGTTGAGTCTGGCCTGCGCGATCAAGTGGAGGTGTGGTGCGATGGAGGCATAAGGAGCGGCCTGGAAGCAGTTAGAATGATATTGATGGGAGCAGATCGAATCGGCTTAGGCACTGTGGCCTTGATGGGAGTAGGCTGCATAAGCTGCCAGCGCTGCCATCTGGACCGCTGCCCGCGCGGCATTTCCACCCAGCTGCAAACCAAAAAGGATGCAGAAGGAAGAGGCGTAAAAGGCTTTGTTCCCCGCCAGTCTGAAATAGAAGCGGAAAACCTTGCCCGGCTTTTGAGGGCATTAGGGGACGAAATGAAGATGGTGCTTTGCCAGATGGGCCAAACCCGTCTTCGCGATCTTGTGGGAAGGACAGACCTGCTGGAACAGGTCCGTTTCCTGGAATATCTGGATACCTCTGAAATATTGCGCAAGCCTGCTGCATCAGGCGTTGTGGAAGAATCTGTTAAGGCAGATATTGTACGCCGTCCGCTCAACTTCCTGACCAAGCTCATATCAGACATCGTCATGGAGCGCTTTGAAGAGGGTGCAAATATCGTCTCTTACTCAGATCATGGCGTAAGAAGCACTGACCGGGCAGTGGGCACCTATTTAGCCGGCGCCATTGTCAGAAAATATGATTCAGATGAAAGCCGCCATGCAAGGCTGAGGCTTGAAAGCTCTGTGCCAGGAAATGGCTTATGCGCCTTCAACATTCCCAATATAGACATATTTGTTGGAGGCGGCGCCCAAGATGGAGCAGCCAAAGGCGCCTTTGGCGGGATATTGGGCATTTTAAAAGGCCTCAACCGGCAAGGTGAATATATTGATGGATCTGCTGGCAAAAGCCTTGCTTACGGCGCTATAAACGGCACCTTGCTGATTCAAAATTATGCAGATTCCCGTGCATGCGTCCGCCTATCTGGTGCTGATGTGGTTTTTGGCGCGAGAATCACAGAACCCATACAGGATCAAAAGGGCAATATTGCATCAAGGGCACATCTCAAAGGTTTTGCCTTTGAGTATATGACCGGTGGCCGCATAGTGGTGCTGGGAGATCCTGGCCCCTGGATCTGTGCAGGCATGACTGGCGGGGTGATATATCAATGTCTCTACCCGGAACTTGGTTTTGACAAACAGGCATTAATTCGCCGTCTTGCCAGGGGAGCCAATGTAAATGTCCGCAAAATTGATGACCAGGGGTTCAGGGATGTCGAAGAACTGCTGGGCATATATATGGATGCCCTAAAAAAAGGATTCCAGTATGAAGAAGCGGAAAAAGTTGCTGAGATATTAGCCGAAGGTAAAAACAGATTTGTGATGATCGTTCCAAAATCACTCAAACCGCCTTCAGCTGAGTAACAGCTCTGATGTAATCTCTTTCAACGCCCAGAACCATCAGCAAGGTCTGGGCGTTTTTACATTTTAGGGAGGGTGCAATGGAAAAATGGCTGCTCTATTCGTTGCTGGCTCTATTCATATATGGCCTATGGGGCTTCTTCCCCAAATTGGCAGTCACCTATATTAGGCCGCTTAGCGCCCTTGTTTATGAAATCCTGGGGGCAATAGCAGTAGGAATAATAGCACTCATCATTACAGGCTTCAGGCTGGACTATCATCCAAAAGGAATTATCTATGCCTTTTTAACTGGGTTCTGCGGCATGCTTGGCACCCTCTTCTTTTTGGCCGCTGCCAAGCAGGGCAGAATCTCCATAGTAGTAAGTATGACAGCCCTCTATCCGCTCATCACCATAATTTTAGCAGCCATTTTTCTTAAAGAACCCCTAACCATAAAACAGATTGCAGGCATGGCCCTGGCCTTGGCAGCAATTCTCCTTATGTCATCATAACTATCCATAGTTTGGATTTATTTTCATCATATGCAAGCCTCAATTGCATTATCACAGTAAAGATTTATAAGGAAATTTTTTCTTGATTCAAGTTACTAGGCAGTTTAGTGTAATTTTTAACTATGGTTGGGACTGGGGATATTTTGAAATTTCTAGCACAGGGATTTTTCTACCCTGATAATGAAGAATTTATAGAAAAAGGAAGCAGTGCGCTGCTTGGCCTTGCCCAGGATTTAAAAATATCTCTACCCCAGGTTGACAAAATTCCAACGCTCTTGGAACATCAAAGCGAATTTGTCCGGTTATTTATGGCTGCACCAGGCGGAGTCCCTGCACCGCCATATGCTTCATACTATATCAACTCCCAGAAACTGCTTTTTCAAGAAGGGTTGGAACAAGTTATGGAATATTATCAGAAAGCGGGACTAGAGCCGGCATCCAAATCTGAACCGCCAGACCATTTATCCTTGGAACTTGCCCTGGCCAGCCACATGATCGATTCCGGCCATTTCGCTTTGCTTGATGATTTTCTACACAATCATCTACTGCTTTGGTATCCAAAATTTGAAAAAAAACTCTTTAACGCCGGGCCTAGCTGGTGGTTTAAGTTGTTAGGCCAGGTCACAGGTAAACTTTTGAAACAAATCAGCTCAATGGAAGGAGGGTCTTATGAGAAGGCGTGATTTTTTAAAACTGTCCGCCTCAACCACACTTGCCTTGGCATCGCTGGGCCTTGAGACAAAGGAGGGGTTTTTAAAACCGTGCAGCACACTAGCTGCCGCTCCCAAATCTCTCCCTGGCAGCCTTGGAGCAAAAGAAATTCCCAGTGTCTGCGAAATGTGCTTTTGGCGCTGCCCAATAGTAGCTAAAATAAAAAATGGCAAACTGGTCAAGATAGAAGGAAATCCAAAGAGCCCTGCAAATGGCAAAAGGGTTTGTGCCAGAGGCAATTCTGGGGTTCAGCTCCTTTATGATCCAGACAGGCTCAAATATCCGCTCAAAAGAACCGGAGAACGCGGGGAAGGGAAGTGGGCCAAAATAAGCTGGAAGGAAGCATTAGATGAAATTGCCTTCAATATGGACAAAATACGGAAAAAATATGGCCCGCATTCTCTAGCCTTTTTTGATCATGGGGCCAGTGCTGAATTCATGCGTGAAATATTTCAAGCATTAGGAACAGAAAACTATTCCAGTGAACCAGCATTTTACCAATGTGTAGGCCCTGTGGCTGTTGCCTACCTTACCACCATGGGTTATGTGGTTTCCGGGACACGTCAATACATAGATATGGCAAATGCCAAGGCAATGCTGCTTGTAGGCACACATATCGGCGAAAATGTCCATGTATCCCACGTCAGGGAATTTATACAAGGCCTTTCTAAAGGCGCTAAGCTGGTGGTAGTGGACCCAAGATTTTCCACCGCTGCAAATAAGGCAGATATCTACCTTCCCATACGTCCAGGCACAGATACCGCACTCCTGCTCGCCTGGATAAATTATGTAATTGAAAACAAATTATATGATGAACCGTTTGTTCCAAGAAACTGCACAGGCTTTAATGAACTCAAATCTGCAGTAAAGAAATATACTTTTGAGTGGGCAGCCCCGATCTGCGATCTAAAAATAGAAGATATGAAGGCAGCAATTGAGCTGCTAGCTAAGGCGAGGCCCAATACTGCCATACACCCTGGCCGTCACAGCACCTGGTACGGCAGGGGCGACGTGGGCCGCCATCATTGTCTGTCCATACTTGCCTCGCTGTTTGGCTCCATTGGTGCTCCAGGCGGCATCTATTTTCCCACTCCAATTAAAAAAGGCCATGCTCATTGCGTTGCCTGCAAGGGTGAAAACGAAGTAGAAGAACCAGATGTTTCCCTCAGAGACAAATATCCATTTATAGAGGCCCTGCCAGGAACACCCACTGCAGAAATCATAAAGGCAACCATTAGCGGTAAGCCTTATCCCATCAAGCTTTGGGGCATAAATGGTGTAAATATTATACAAACCATTCCCAACCCTTATGAGACCATAAAGGCCATAAAAAATCTCGATTTCATCTTTTGCGAAGAGATGATGCCTGGGGAAACCGCTATATGGTCAGATATAATATTGCCTGGAGCAACTTATCTTGAAAGATATGATTCTGTTTATACATATGACCTTTTGACCCCATATGTAACAGTGCGCCAGCCAGTGACCGAACCCCTTTTCGAGGTCAAAACCCCTTATTGGATAGCAAAGGAATTGGCAAAAAGGCTCAACCTGGACTGCTTCAGATGTGGTAATGAAAAAGAACTTGTTGAAGAAGAGCTTAAACAGATGGGGCTCAGCCTTGAAAAACTTAACGCTGAAGGCGGACTCCTAAAATTCAAGGCCAATCCCTACCGTAAGCCAGACGAACTGACTATGCCTACTGACACTGGTAAGATTCTGCTCTCAGTGCCAGATTTCGCAGAGGAAGACCTTGATGCAGTCCCAAAATTCGTTGCCACCCCTGCACCCCCAAAGGGTTTTGCAAGGCTGATTTATGGCCGCTCACCAGTGCATACCTTCTCTCGAACCATGAACAATCTATGGTTGAATCATGAATGGCCGGAAAACCATGCCTGGATTAATGATGAAGTTGCAGCAAAACTGAAAATCCAGGATGGAGAAACGATTATCTTGGAGAATGAGCATGGCAAACGCTCCAATCCAATCAAGGCAAAGGTTACTCCAGGCATCCGCCCTGACTGCATATATATGGCCCACGGCTTTGGGTGTAAATCAAAACACCTCACAAAGGCCTTTAAAAAAGGAGCAAGCGACCAATATCTCATAACCACCTATGAGAACGATCCCTTTATGGGGGCATCGAGCCATAGGACGAGCTTTGTTCGCATCGTCAAAAAAGATGTGGTCAAGGATATTCCTGACCTGAGGCCGCTTCCCAAAGAGCTCCCACGTTTTGAACTCAACAAGGCTTAAAGCAGGAGGTGATATATGAGTCAATATGCAATGGTAATAGATCTTGCTAAATGTGTTGGATGCCATGCATGTGCAATAGCATGCAGGGCTGAGTGGCGTGTGCCGTCAGAAGAAGGATACAGGCGGAACTGGGTAAAGAGAATCGGCCCAGAAAAGACCCCCTTTGGAATAGCCTATACCTTTTATCCAGGGCTTTGCAACCATTGTGATCACCCTGTATGCGTTGACGTATGCCCGGCTGATCCAATAACAAGAAATTTTACTTCTGCCAAAGATGGCACAAACAAAAAGATGGAAATCAAGGCCACCTTTAAGGAACCATTTACTGGTATAGTATTAATTGACAAGGAAAGATGTATTGGCTGTGGAGCCTGCGTGGAAGCATGCCCTTATGGTGCACGATATCTTGATGAGACCTTGGATGAGCCCAAGGCAGACAAATGCACCTTCTGCTTTGAGCGTATTTCAGCAGGGCAAGAACCGGCCTGTGTGCAGACATGCATTGCTGATGCAAGGATATTTGGCGACCTGAAAGATCCTAACTCCAAAGTATCAAAACTGATTAAGGCTGGGGCCAAAAGGCTTCAATCCGATGTTGTGCAGATCGGTCCCAATGTATATTGGAAAGGAAGCAAAAAAGACCTTCACGCCCTGTTCAAAAACTTTGCACCAAAGCAGAGGACTTGGGAAGATGTCTTAAATGGCCCAGACCTTATGAAACGCTCAATTCTCAGAGCAGCTTTGGCTTCAAGTAAGCGCTCAGGCTGACAAAATATTCTAAGGGCCTTTCTATACGAAAGGCCCTTTTTAATTGCTCTGTATAAGCGGAACTTGACAGTCAATCATGACGCTACTAAAGCAGAGCAAATTCAAATAATACTCCTCAAAAAAAATAAAAAAATGATTTCTCACAAATATAAATGCATATTCATTCACATTCCAAAATGTGCGGGAACTAGCATTGAAACAGCATTAGGGCATCTCGATAATTATACAGGCAGAGGCAGTCAG